>JBHAET010000297.1:0-9664 GCA_041855705.1 Neisseriaceae bacterium | reverse complement strand
GACATTCCGCAAAGCGCCACCGTCATCAACCAGCAGGTGATGAAAGACCAGGCCACCACCGATTTGAAAGAAGCGCTGAAAAATGCCGGCATCACCTTTCAGGCCGGCGAGGGCGGCCAGACCGAGGTGCCGATTATCCGCGGCATGCACGCCGGCGGCGATGTGTACGATGACGGCATGCGCGGTTCGGCGGCACAATTCAACAGCGATACCTACAATACCGAACGGGTGGAAGTGCTCAAAGGCAGTGCCGCCGTGCTGTTTGGCCGTGGTGCCGCCGGCGGGGTGATCAATCAGGTGAGCAAAAGCCCGTACATCGGCAGCGGCGGTGATCTGGCGCTGGGAGTGGGCACCCGCGACCATTACCGTTTTACCGCCGATGTCAATCATGCCTTCAATGATGATATTGCGGTGCGCCTGAATGTGATGGGCGATCGCGCCGATTCGCGGCGCGAGTCGGTGAACAGCCGCAAATGGGGGATTGCGCCCAGCGTCGCCTTCGGCCTGAGCGGCGATACCCAGTTCGAATTGTCGTACAAGCACGACCGTGAAGACCGGGTGCCCGATTTTGGCGTGCCGTATCTGCGAACGAGCAGCAATACCCGTACCGCCGCTGCCGATGCGGTGGACCAGTTCTACGGCTTTCACACCGATTTTGAAGACATCCAGCGCGATGCCTATACCGCCAAATTCCGCCACCGTTTCAACGACCGGCTCCGTTTTGACAACACCCTGCGCTACAGCCGGACCCAGTATCAAATGCTGGGGGTGCCGCCGCGGCTGACCGAAAACGCCGACGGCACCTACACCATTGCCCGCAACCTGACCGGCAACGGCATCAAGTCCACCCATTACGATGCCGGCACCTGGACCAATCACAGCAATCTGAACTGGCTGTTCGATACCGGCAGCGTGCAACACGATGTGCTGTTCAATTTGGAACTGACCCGCGAGCGGCGCAAAAATTACAATGACAGCTACACCTTTTTCGACCGTGCCACCGGTGTGCAAGTGCGTGCCAAGCCGTGGGCAAACCTGCGCACCCTGACCCCGGGTACGCCGGCGGATGATGTGTATTACCAGCGCAACACCGATTACAGCGGCACCCTGACCACCCGCACCATCGGCTTGGGCATCAACGACATCATCAGCATTACCCCCACGTTCAAGGCAATTGCGGGAATCCGCTACAACCACATCAAAACCGAAAACGATGCCGCCACCGGTGAGCAGCTGTCGCGCAGCGACGGCGTCTGGACCTATAACGGCAGTCTGGTGTGGGATTATGCGCAGGGGCACAATCTGTATGCCACCTACAGCACCGCCGTCACCCCGGTGGCTTACCGGGTAACCGGCCAGAGTGACAGTCTGGACCCGACCCAGTTGGTGGCCGATCCGGAAGAAACCCGCACGGTTGAAATCGGCAGCAAAAACGCCTTTTTTGAAGATGCGCTGACCGTCAACGCGGCGCTGTTCCACACCAAGAAAACCCAGCAATACTACCGCGATGCCGGCTTTATCGACTGGGCCAAGGTGTATGGTCTGGATGTGGAAGTGGCCGGCCGCATCACCCCGCGCTGGAACATTATCGGCAATCTGGTGTGGAGCAACGGCAGCATGCGCGCCACCTCGCCGTCAACCGTGCAACTGGACGGCCATTTCCCGGAAGGGGCGGCCAAATTCACCGCCAATGTGTGGACCAATTACCGCATTACCGACACCGTTAATGCCGGTTTCGGCCTGCGCCATGTCGGCGACCGCTATACCCATATGCCGGCGCGCGGTTCCAATCCGGTGATGGTGCAGAAACTGCCGTCCTATACCGTGGCCGATGCCATGGTCAGCTACGAAAACCGCAACTACCGCGTGCAGCTGAATGTCAATAATCTGTTTGACAAGAAACATTTCACCACCGGCCACCGCCAGCAGGCGATTCCGGGCGAACGGCGCAATGTGTTGCTGACCTTGGGATACCGGTTCTAAACTGCAATACGGTTTCAGGCAGCCTTTGAGGCTGCCTGAAACCGTATTTGTGTTGATGATGATTGAAGGAAAAAAGATGTTGTTGCACATTGAACAGGTGCTCAGCGCCGACGAGTTGGCGCAGGCCCGGCACTGGCTGGCGGATGCGCCGTGGGCGGATGGCAAAATCACGGCCGGCAGCCAGTCCGGCCAGGTCAAGCACAACTGGCAGCTGCCGCAGCACAGTGCGGCGGGCAAGGCGCTGTCCGAACTCGTGAAAACCGCCGTGTTGCGCAATCCGCAGTTTTTTGCCGCCGCCTTGCCGCACACGGTGTTTCCGCCACTGGTGAATTGTTATGCGGCCGGCCACCACTTCGGCAACCACATCGACAACGCGGTGCGCAGCGACCCGTACACCGGCCAATGGGTGCGCACCGATGTGTCCAGCACCCTGTTTTTGAACGATCCCGACGAATACGATGGCGGCGAACTGGTGATCGAAGACCAGTATGGCAGCCACAGCGTCAAACTGGCGGCCGGCGACATGATTGTGTACCCGGCCACCAGCCTGCACCATGTGACCCCGGTGACCCGTGGCCGGCGGCTGGCCAGTTTTTTCTGGACCCAGTCGATGGTGGCCAGCGATGAAAAACGCAGCCTGCTGTTCGACATGGACCGTGCCATTTCCGCCCTGCGCCAGCAGCACGGCGACACCGAAGCGCTGGTACTGCTGACCGGCACTTACCACAATCTGCTGCGCCAGTGGGCGGTGGTGTAAGACCGGGGCATATCGTCGGGCTGCCGCTTGCGCTTTGTATGCCCAAACACTTCAGGCAGCCATTAGGCTGAGACCTTTGCAAAACCCCCAGATGCGGATGCAGTTCAAGGCGCAGCAGCGCAGCGAGCGCAGACATATCAAGTAGATAGGCAAGCGAGCGAGCAGCGCACAACGCAGAAATGCGCCGCAGATGAGGGTTTTGCAAAGGTCTCAGGCTGCCTGAAGTGTTTGGTACGGAGCTTTGACCAAACGGGTTTCAGTTGGGCGCAGCGTCAGCCACTTCTTCCAGCCGGGCGGTGAAGTGGCGCAGCACCGGCGGCTCGTACACAAAGCGCAGGCCTTTGATGTGTTGTGCCTCACGCTTGACCTCGGTAAAGGCTTCGATGATGAAGTCCATATGGGTTTGGGTGTAGGTGGCCCGCGGAATGGTCAGGCGCAACAGTTCGGCCGGACAGGGCAGCTGCTGGCCGGTTTTCGGATCGCGCCCCAGCAGCAGCGAGCCGATTTCCACCGCCCGGATTCCGGCTACCCGATACAGTGCGCAGGCCAGGGCATGGGCCGGAAACTGGTGCGGCGGGATGTGCGGCAGCAGGCGGCCGGCATCGACAAAGGCGGCATGGCCACCCGGCTGCTGGCAGGGAATGCCGGCGGCTTCCAGACCTTCCACCAGATAACACACTTGGGCGGTGCGGTAGGCCAGCCAGTCGGCATTCATGCCTTCGTGCAAACCGACTGCCAGCCGCTCCATGGCACCGCCTTCCAGTCCGCCGTAGGTGGGAAAGCCTTCCTGTGCCACACACAGGGTGCGGCATTCATGGTACACATCCAGCCAGTGGTCATCCTTGAAACACAACAAACCGCCCATCGGCACCATGGCGTCTTTTTTGGCCGACATCGCCAGCATGTCGGCATGGCGGTAGCTTTCGCGGGTGATGTCTTCAATGCGCCAGCCGGTGTATTCCGGCTCGCGTTCGCGGATGAAATGGGCGTTTTCGGCAAAGCGGGCCGAATCCATTACCACCGGAATGTCGTAGCGGCGGGCAATTTCATACACCGCTTTGAGGTTGGCCAGTGACACCGGCTGGCCGCCGGCCGAATTGCAGGTAATGGTGGCGACAATGTAGGGCACGTGTTGGGCGCCGACTTCCCGAATGCCTTCCTCCAGCCGCACCAGGTCAAAATTGCCTTTGAAATCGTGGCGGATGCTGGTGTCGAAGGCTTCGGGCAAGGGCACGTTGCGCACGGTACAGCCGTTGATTTGGGTATGGCCTTGGGTGGTGTCGAAAAAGTAATTGGAAAACGCGGTCATTTTGTGGCGGTCCAGGCCTTTTTCGCGTTCGCGTTTGGCAATCAGCACCGGGATGTAGAGCTGCTCGGCACCGCGGCCCTGATGGGTGGGAATGGTGTGCGCATAGCCGAAAATGTCGGCCACCGCCTGACACAGGGCATGATAGCTGCGGCTGCCGCTGTAGGCTTCGTCACCGCGCAGCATGGCGGCCTGCATGTTCTGGGTCACGGCGCCGGTGCCGCTGTCGGTCAGCAGATCGATGAACACATCTTCACTGTCGAGCAAAAACGGGTTCATGCCGGCCTTGCGGATGGCCGCCTCGCGTTCGGTGCGGGTGGTGCGTTTGACCGGTTCGATGACCCGGATGCGGAAGGGTTCGGGCAGGTGTTTGAAATGGTGCATAAGGGTTTCCTTGGTCCAATGCCAGCGGTGCGGGGCACGGCGGATGAGCGCGCACAGGATGCGCCCATCCGCCCGCTGTTCGGGCAAGCCGGTGCTCGGTTACTGGCCGGTCTGGCGCTGCGTCTTTGGCGACGCACCGCAGCGGGCAGATTCAGTGGGAGTATCAAGACAAGCATGCACGGGCGGCTATCGGCCGCCCGGCCGGAGGGCTGGGAAACACTCAGGGGAAGAAGAAAGAGAGCACCGGATCAATATTGAACCAGCACACACAGGGTGATAAACGGTGCATGGGGCAGACCTGCGGTCAAAAGCACACAATGGGCCGGATTGTAAAATAAGGTGAAAGCGGCGGCAAGGCTGTCTGAAACCGGTGCGGGGACATGCCGGCAATCCGCCCATAGCCGTTCGGACACGATTTCACTATAATCCGCGATTTGACCAGCCGACAGAAAGCAGATCATGAGTACACCCGCCCCCATCAAAAAAGCCGTGTTTCCGGTGGCCGGCATGGGCACCCGTTTTCTGCCCGCCACCAAGGCCAGCCCCAAGGAAATGCTGCCGATTGTCGACAAGCCGTTGATCCAGTATGCGGTGGAAGAAGCAGTTGCGGCCGGCTGTACCGAAATGGTGTTTGTCACCGGCCGCAACAAGCGCAGCATCGAAGACCATTTCGACAAGGCCTACGAGCTGGAAACCGAATTGGCCTACCGAAATAAAAACAAGTTGCTGGAGTTTGTGCAGGACATTTTGCCCAGGCATGTCACCTGCATGTACATCCGTCAGGCCGAGGCCTTGGGTTTGGGGCATGCGGTGCTGTGTGCCCGGGCTGCGGTGGGTGACAACCCGTTTGCGGTGATTCTGGCCGATGACCTGATTGATGCCGAACCGGGCGCGCTGGCCCAGATGATGCAGCACTACCGCACCACCGGCAACAGTGTGCTGGGGGTGGAGCGGGTGGATCCGCAGCAAACCGGTTCGTACGGTATTGTCGAAGTGGACGAAGTGCACGGCCGGCAGCGCATCCGCAGCATTGTGGAGAAACCGCACCCGGATGAGGCGCCGTCCAATCTGGCGGTGGTGGGACGTTACATCCTGACGCCGCGCATTTTCGACCAACTGACCGATTTGCCGCGCGGAGCCGGCGGTGAAATCCAGCTGACCGATGCCATCGCCCGTTTGCTGCAATACGAACCGGTGTGGGCGCATGCCTTCCACGGCACCCGTTATGATTGCGGCAGCAAGCTGGGCTATCTGGAAGCCACGGTGGCCTACGGTTTGCAGCATCCGGAAGTGGGGGCCGATTTTGCCCGCCTGTTACAGCAGATGCGTCCGGCAGACTGAGTGAAGGCTGCCTGAACAGATGTGTCCCAGTTGATGAATTTGCCCTCCCTTTGTTGAAGCACATTTCGGGTTGAATGGCCGTTTTGATCAGATATAGTCCAGGGGTTGTTGATAATTGGCCGGCGAAGCGGTTTTTTGAGGTAAAAACCACGGATGCAAGGTAAAAAGCACAGCAAGATTGAACACCGTGCGCGCATTTTTAACGCAGTAGACAGAGTTGTTGACCAAAAATACCACCGTTGCGTTAATTGTCGACAGATCCTGACTTTTCCTACGCCGCAATTTCTGGCACCCAAGACCTTTGCAAAACCCCATCTGCCGCGCATTTTTGCATTGTCAGTTGCTACCTTTCAGGGTACTGCCCGCTTGGCCTTTCTCTATGTGATGTCTACGCTCGCGGCGTGGCCTACGCCTCGAACCTCATTCATATCTGAAAATTTTGCAAAGATCCCAGCCTGCATTCAGTCGTGCAGGGTTTCGATCAAATCAATCATAAATTCGGTTTCCTCTGTTTCCAGCGGCGCAAAGCCTTGCGGTGTATCCAGATCGGCCAAAATCCGGCGGCCGTCTTCGCTGTGGGCGAGATCCACAAAGGCTTGCTGCAATGCGGTTTGCCATGCGGCTGCATCCGGATGCAGTAGGATGACATGGCTCAAATCGTATAACCGGCTTTCCATCAGGATTTTCAGACCCGCTCGGGTACGGTTGCAAAAATGGCGGTAAACCGCGGCGAGAAAAAAGCCGGCTTCGGCCTCGCCCAGCAGCAGGCGGCGGGCCACTTCTTCAAATGTATCGGCATGCAGCCACTCAATCTGACGTTCCTCCAGGGCCGCCGATTCCAGCAAACGGCGGCCGATCATGCCCAAATCACGGTTGTCGGTGGTGATGATGCGGCAACCGGCCGGCAAATCGTCCGAATGTTGATACGCTGCCTCTGCCGGCGCGACGATGATGATTTCGTCACTGCGGCCGATGGGCCGCACCAGGGGCAGATAACCTTGGCCGCGTACCAGCTCGGCGGCATCGAACGGGTTGGCATACACCAAGTCCATAGGCTGCGCCCGCATCAAGGACTGGCAGCGGCTGTTGCTTTCGGGCAGGTGCAGGTGGATGGTGGTGTCAACGTGGTTTTGCAGCCAGGTATTGAGAAAATACCAGCCGGCAAAATCGGCCGCCGGAAAGTCGGGGGCGATCAGAAAATGCAGCATGTTCCGCCTCCCGTTCAGTAGCGGCCCAATGCCAGAATGCGTTCAGCGGCCTGCCGGGCATGAAACAGCATCAGCCCCAGCTTGGCGTCCGGTTTGGCGGTCAGTGCCAGTACGGTTTCCTGTCCGGCGTGAATCAGCAGCATCAGGCCATCGTCGCCTTCCACCACGATTTGTTTGAGCCGGCCGCACACCAGTTCGCGGGTGGCACGGTTGCCCAAAGACAGCATGGCGGCACAAATGGCGCCGACACGGTCGGGATGGGTGTCGGGGCGCAAGGCCGAAGCCAACAGCACGCCGTCCACCGAAATCACGGCCGAAGCCGTGAAGTCGGCGCTGCTGCGGTTGAGTGCGTTGAGCACCGCCAATAATTGTGATTCGGTCATCATATACCTTTCGCATGGCCGGCAGGTGTGGCCTGCTTGTTGGACTGCTTGCCTGTGCGGGTTTGTTTTTAAATGCCGTCCCGGTTCAGTATGTTGCGCCCACTCCGGGGTGGTGGGCCGCTGGGCAGGAACCCGGGATAAACGGGGCTGGTGTGTGTTCAGGCAGCCTGGGATTGCGCCCGTTCCCAGCGCAGGATTTGTGCGTAAAATTCGCTGTGTTCGGCCACTTTGGCGCGTGCCGGCTTGCGGCGCACCGAGGTGTAACCTTGGATCTGGCCGTGACGGATGTTGGGGATGACGGTGGCGTATACCCAGTAGTAACCGCCGTCTTTGCGCAGGTTTTTGACGTAACCGTGCCATTTGCGGCCGGCTTGCAGGGTTTCCCACATATCGGCAAAGGTGATGGCCGGCATGTCCGGGTGACGCAGGATGTTGTGCGCGCTGCCCACCAGCTCTTCGCGTGACCAGCCGCTCAGGGTGATGAATGCTTCGTTGGCATGGGTAATGATGCCGTTCAAATCGGTACGGGACACGGCCAGGCAGCCGTCGGGAAACGGGGTTTCGGTGTCGGTGCAGTACACGGCGCATTCATGACCGTAAAAATCGGTGCGCAAGACGCGGCGGTGTGCCTGATCCGGCAGCAGCCGGTCCAGCGGTTGGCGGTGCAATGGGGGCAGGGTAATCGGTTTCATCGTTATCTCTCTACTGTCTCGGTCATCGGATGTCCGGGATCAACCCGGACGGCGCGGCAGAATCTGCTGCGCATGGCGGGGAATAGAAAGACCGTCGTCTGGCCTATCTCCAGTCCTGCAGCCGGTGTTGGCTGCAGTTTGTGCCGCAATCAGCCAACACTGATTGCAACCCATCTCAAAACCTGATCGTGCCGTCTGCATCTGGCCGGCTGTGGTGACGGCCAGCGGCAACGGTATCTGTTTGCCCGAGCCCTGTGCAACACGCCATCTGCGCGGCATGACGGGGTTATCCGTTGGGGATGGCCCATCGTTTGCCTTGCCCGTTCATGTGTTGCCGGTAACGATTGCCCCACACATGGTGAGCGGCATTTTTATCTGAGGTGTTACTAGGGTCTGTTGGCAATAAACGCAGCGGCGGTATTTTTGGTCAAAAATCCTCGTCTGCGGCGTTAAAAATGCGCGCAAGGTGTTCAACCTTGCTGTGCTTTTTGCCTGGCATCCGCGGTTTTTGCCTCAAAAAACCGCTTCGCGGTCAATTGTCAACAGACCCTGGGGTCTCTTGACGGTTTGTGTCATCGAAACGAATGGAACGGCTCCCGGTAATGTGAAAAAATATGCAATTAGTATGTTTGTTTTTGTAAATTCGGTGAATGGTAAATGAGGGATGGGCGAGGGTCCAGCATGGCCGGCCGGTTTGTGACGTGCTTTTGCTCTACATCAAGTTATGATTTTGTCAACAAAATGTTTTAATTGTGAATATTGAAACAGGATAAGGTGCGGATAAGTACCAAGCTGGTGGCTTGCCGTGTGTGGTTTGTCCAAACAGACTCTTGTATGTATGTGACTTTGTGATGCTTGATGCGGTGGTTGGAGAAAACGGTGCCGAGACCTTTGCCAGATACCCATTTGCGGCGAATTTCTGCGTTGTCAGTTTATGTCCTTATCGGGTACTGCTCGCCCGTTTGCCGATCTGGCTGACCTGTCTGCACCCGCTGTGCTGCTGCGCCTCGAACTTCATCCACATCTGGATATTTTGCAAAGGGCTCGTGCTGCGTGGCAGTGCCCAACATGACAAAGGCTGCCTGAAACGGTTTCAGGCAGCCTGGTAGCCGGAGTCAGATCAATCCTGCTTGTCTTGCTGGATGTAGTCTGCGGTACTGTCGCCAATCAGGCTCTTGTCGGCGGCAGCACGTTGGCGGGCATTGGGGCGTTCAATCAGCCAGTACAATACCAGGCCCACCATCACGGCATACACGGTGGCCTTGGGATCGGGCATGGCCAGGGTAACCGCCACAATACCGGCCACCCCGCGTTCGGCCGAATTTTTCAATTCTTCCATGCCCACCATGATGCAGATGTAGGCGGTCAGTACCAAGGTCAGTGACAGGGCAATCGGCAGCACCGGTTTGAACAGCGACACCAGAGGCAGAACAAAAACCGCAATCAGACCGGTAATCCAGAATGTGCCGCCACCACTGTAAATCGAATCCATCGCTTTGCGGCCCAGCGCGTAGCGTTCGGCCACGGTGGCGTGGGCGGCTGTCCACAACGGGCCGGCCAGGCCGGGCCAAGGTGCCAGCAGGGCGTGCAGGCCGTTGCGCAGGGCGGTG
>JBHAET010000296.1:0-3166 GCA_041855705.1 Neisseriaceae bacterium | reverse complement strand
GCGGCCCGGGCACTGCCTGAGCGGCGCCATAGCCGCTCAAAAAGGCATCGGTATCCAGCCACAGCGGTACGGTTTGGCTTTCCAGCAAGGGCAGCACCACATGGCCGCCGCCAAACACCAGTGCGCCGGTGCGGTAAAACACCGTTGCCAGGGCAGGCAGGCTGCCGGCCGGATATTGTGCCGCCCACCAGGGCAGCAGCACCAGCAACAGGCCAAACAGCAACAGCCAGCCCAGTGCGCTGCGGCGGCCGGGTACGGCGGGCAAGGTGTCGCCGGCCGGCAACGCCCCGCGGACCGGCAACAGCCGCCAACCGGCCAGTGATGCGGCCAGCATGATGCCGATTTGGGCGGTGATGCCGCTGAACAGCAGGGCAGCCGCGGCGGCGGCCAGCATCAGTCCCAGTGCTGCCGGCCGGCGGCAAAATTGCCGGCCCATGCCCCAAACTGCCTGCGCCACCACGGCCACCGCCACAATCTTCAAACCATGGACGATGCCGGCCCAAATGGCATCTGGCGTTTGTTGCAAACCGTAAGCCAGGCTGCCCAACAGCAAGGCGCTGGGCAGGGTAAAACCCAGCCAGGCCAGCAAGGCACCGGCATAGCCGCCACGCAGCAGACCAACGGCAATGCCGACCTGGCTGCTGGCCGGCCCGGGCATCAACTGGCACAAGGCCACCAGATCGGCATATTGTGCTTCGCTCAGCCAGCCGCGTTCGCTGACCACGGCGCGGCGGAAATAACCGATGTGTGCGGCCGGACCGCCGAAGGCGGTGCAGCCCAGATACAGAAACAGCCCGAACAGGCGGGCCAGGTTGCGCCAGCGGGCGGGCCGATCAGCTGCCACGGTCTTTGGTATAGGTGGCACGGTTCAGATCACGCACGTCGACACTGATGTGCAAGGGGCGGCCCGGCGGGCAGCTCCGGCGCAGGGCGGCGGCCAGAGCTTGGCCCAGGGCGGCTTTGACATCATCACTGCGCCCGTCCAGCAACAGCAGGGTGAGGTGGACAAAGCCCGCATCGGTTTTGCCGGCCACCAAATAATCACGGTAGGAACGGGCACGCACTTTGATGTCGGCGGCATCGAACACACCGCTGGCGGCCAAAACCTGATGCAGCGTGTGCAGGAGTGTTTGGGGTTCGAGTTCGGTGTTGTCGCTGTATTCCACAATCAGATGCGGCATATGGGTTTCCTGATTCCGGGTTGTCGGGATGCCGTCCTAACCGGTACACAGGCTGCCTGAAACCACTTTCAGGCAGCCTGAGACCTGTGCAGGGTATGCAATACCCAAGATGCGACGCATGAGCCGCATTGCCCAAGGATATTGCCTGTCCGGTTTATGGGCTGCAGGGGCTGGAAATGCTGCTTAACTGGCTGAGCCGGTTGTGGATGCTGTTGCTGCGGCAGGTCAGGGTCAGGCTGCTGTTCTTGCGCGCATTCAGATACACATCCAGCGTGGCCCGCTGGCGCTGGCCGCCTTCGGCCATGATCATGTATTCGTTGCCGTTGTGAGTCATCACCAGCCAGTCGTGGCGTTTGCCTTCGCTGCTGCAAGCGCCGTTGTTGATGTTTTGCCGCGGCTGGCTGAATTCGAGCTCCGGTTTGCCGGTTTTGCCGTAGCGGTAATGCAGGCTGTCGCCCTGGGCTTCAATTTGCAATTGCTTGCCTTGGGTGGTGGTGCAGCTAAACAGGGTTTCGGCCTGGGCGGCGCCGGTTGCGAGCACAGCCAACAGCAGGGCGGATAAGCGGGGGGATAACATGGGGACGTACTCCATCATCAGGGGATTCAGCCAAGCAACACAGAAAATATCGCGTTGCCGTATCTTTTGAGACCTTTGCAAAACCCCCGTCTGCGGCGCATTTGAAGCGTTGTACGCTGCCCGCTCGTTTGCCTAACTCTAGGTTATGTCTGCACTCGCTGCGCTGCTGCGCCTTGAACTGCATCCACATCCGGAGGTTTTGCAAAGGTCTCCTTTTCTGTGAGCTTGTCCTGTCGAACAAACGTTTTGCCGTATGTGGTGTCAAGTTTGGCGACAGGGCTTTCAGGCAGCATGCTGCCTGAAAGCCCAATCATGATCAAAAACCGGCCTCCCCAGCCGGTGTGGCGGGTTATTTGCGTTTGGCCAGCGGCACGAATTTTTGCTCATCCGGACCGGTGTAGTTGGCACTGGGACGGATGATTTTGCCGTCCTGCCGCTGCTCCAGCACATGCGCCGACCAGCCGCTGGTGCGCGCAATCACGAACAGCGGGGTAAACATGGCGGTGGGCACGCCCAGTTTGTGGTAGGAGACCGCCGAGAACCAGTCGAGGTTGGGGAACATTTTTTTCTCGGCCCACATCACGCTTTCCAGGCGTTCGGCCACATCAAACAGGGTCATGTCGCCGGTTTCCTTGCACAGGTTGCGGGCCACCTCTTTAATTACCACATTGCGCGGGTCGGAAATGGTGTACACCGGATGGCCAAAGCCGATGATGACTTCTTTGCGGCCCAGGCGTTCCTTGATGTCGGCCTCGGCTTCGTCGGCGCTGCGGTAGCGTTTTTGAATGTCATAGGCCACTTCGTTGGCTCCGCCGTGTTTCGGGCCTTTGAGGGCGCCAATGGCACCGGAGATGGCCGAATACATGTCCGAACCGGTGCCGGTGATCACGCGGGCGGTGAAGGTGGAGGCATTGAATTCGTGCTCGGCATACAGAATCAGCGAAATGTGCATCGCCTTCACATGTTCGGCGCTGGGGCGCTCGCCGTGCAGCAGGTGCAGGAAATGGCCGCCGATGCTGTCTTCTTCGCTCTCCAGGCTGATGATTTTGCCGTTGTGGCTGTAGTGGTACCAATACAGCAGCATGCTGCCCAACGAGGCCATCAGCTTGTCGGCAATGTCGCGGGCCTCGCTCAAGGGCTGGCTTTCGCGCTCGGGCAGGGTGCAGCCCAGGGCGGATACGCCGGTGCGCATCACGTCCATCGGATGGGCATTGGCCGGAATGCTTTCCAGCACGCTCAACACATTGGCCGGCAGGTTGCGCAGGGCCTTGAGTTTGGTTTTGTAGGCCGCCAGCTCGTGTTTGTTGGGCAAATGGCCGTGCACCAGCAAATGGGCCACTTCTTCAAATTCGCAGTGCTTGGCCAGATCCAGAATATCGTAGCCGCGGTAGCTCAAGTCGTTGCCGTG
>JBHAET010000295.1:0-2690 GCA_041855705.1 Neisseriaceae bacterium | reverse complement strand
CCACTTGCACATCAATGTTTTCCACCACCGTCAGCGCTTCTTCGGCCGGAAATTTGTGGGCAATCGCCCAGCGCGGGGCGCGTGAGACAAAGCCCAGCTGCGCCTGTTGCGCCAGGCTGTCCACCTTCACCACCATGCCGTCGATTTCGTACGGCAGTTCAGGCCGCTTGCGCGACATCGCCTCGTAAAATGCCAGCACTTCGGCCATGTGGGCAAAACAGCCGAAATGACCCTCCGGCAGGCTGAATCCCAATTCGGCCACATAGGCCAGTTCCTGCATATGGCTGGCCGGCGGCACCCCGCCCTGCTGCCGGGCAATGCTGTAGGCAAAAAAATGCAGCCGCCGCTGGGCGGTGATGCGCGAATCGAGCTGGCGCAAACTGCCGGCCGCCGCATTGCGCGGGTTGGCAAAGGTTTTCTGGCCGTTTTCGGCTTGACGCCGGTTCAGTGCCGCAAAATCGGCCTTCAGCATCAGCACCTCGCCGCGCACCTCGATCAGCGCCGGTACCGATGCGCCATGAAGCCGCAGCGGGATGTTGGCCACAGTTTTGACATTCCGGGTCACGTCTTCGCCCACGCTGCCATCCCCCCGGGTGGCGGCCTGCACCAGCACACCGTCACGGTACAGCAAACTGATTGCCAGTCCGTCAAATTTCGGCTCGATGGCATAGGCCACCGGCTGGCCGCCCAAGCCGCCGCGCACACGTTCGTCAAACGCATACATTTCGGCATGGTCGAACGCACCCGCTTCGTCCTGCGGCGAAAAGGCATTCGACAGCGACAGCATCGGCACCGTGTGGCGCACACTCTCAAAACCGGCCAACGGCTCGCCGCCCACCCGCTGGGTCGGGCTTTCAGGCAGCCTCAGCTCGGGATGCGCCGCTTCCAGCGCTTCCAGTTCGCGATAGAGGCGGTCGTATTCGGCATCCGGCACACTGGGCGCATCCAGCGTGTAGTATTCGTAGGCATAGCGGTTGAGCTGATCGGTCAGCCGGCGGATGTGTTCTGCGGTATTCATGGTTCGGTTTCAGTGTCATCGGACAGGCACAGCCAAGGCCGGCCGCACCAACGGCCGCATCATAGCATGCTCCCACAGCGCACGCTCCCGGGCATGGCATGACACTGCCGGCGCGAGGGCGTAGAATGCGGTTTTTTGTGCGGAGTCCGTGATGAAACCGCTGCTGCCCACCCTGCCGCTTGTCCTGTTGCTGGCCGCTTGCAGTCCCGAAACCGGTACGCCGGCTGCCGCCACGCCACCGGCGTCTGCAACCGCTCCTGTGCCGGCGGGCACGGCTTCGGACGCCTCGGCGCCGGTCACCCGTGCCGCGGTGTTTGCGCCGTTGGCCGCCCTGCTGGCAACCGATGCGGCCGCGGTGCAGCCCGGCATCAGCGGCTGGCTACTGCCGGGCACGGCCTCAGAAGGGCATGAGGGCTTGATGTTGCGGCCGTTTTCGGTGGAAATGCTGGAGCAGCGGGCGATTGCACCGGCCAAAATGGCGGCGCTGGATGCCGGCCTGAACCGGATTTTTGCCAACTGGCAGGAAGACGATGAACAGTCAGTTGATGGCGGCGCAGGCTCACGCCGGGGTTTTGTGCAAGGTGATACCGCCTGCGTGCTGGAATCCGGCCCCGACAACTACGCACCGGATGCCGGCGACGATGCCGAACCGTTGAGCTATTATGTGCGGGTCAGCTGCGGTACCAAACCGGATTGAGCCCCTGGCCGTAAGCCCATAGCAAAAGGCTGCCTGAAAACCATCATCGGTTTTCAGGCAGCCTTTTTAGGGCACTGCCGGCGCAGGCTTCAGGAAAACAGGCGCTGTGCCAGCTCGCTGCCCGGCTCGATGTCCACCTGCTTCATTTCTGCCTGCCGTTCGACCACATAGCGGCGCACTTCTTTAAGCCATTGGGTCGACAATTCTTCCAGCTTGTCATTGACCAGGTCCAAACTCAGCTTGCTCGACAGCTTGACCGCCAAGTCCATGAACTGATTAAAGCTTTTCTCACCATTGGGTACATGTACCACATCAAACAGCATGCTGAAACCGCGGTAAGGCTGGCTGGACAGCAAGGTGGCGGTGAACGGGGTATTGTCCAGCGTGACCAGACTAAACAGGGTTTCGCCGCGTTCGTCGGGAAAGTAAAACGCGCCGTCGTGCGACAGTTCGAAACCGTTGTTTTCGGCGGCGGCGCGCAACTCGGTACCGCTGATGGTGTGCCGCGACACCAGATGGATGGCAATCGTCTGGTCCACCCGGGCGCACAATTCGTCCAAGGGGCGGGCCACCTGCAAGAAGGCATCCACATCGGTCAGCAGCAGGCGGCCGTTCATGCTTTCGGCAAAACGGTTGACCTGCTCGCCAAACTGTTCCAGTTCGTCCTGCCGCGCCAGACCGCTGCGGCTCACTGCCTGCAAGCCGACCACAAAACCCTGGTAATACACGCTGGGAATCGGCTCGGCCACTTGGTAGCGGTCATCCATGGTGCAGCCGACCATGCGGAAACGGTGGCGGCTGGACAGGCGCGGCATGGCGTGCAATTCCTGCGGCTCGTGCAAGGCGATATAGGCCAGATAATCAAAACGGGTGTCGAACCACGGCAAGGGCTGGCGCGCCATATCGGCCACATCCAGCAACGGTTTTTTGCCGGCAGGCGACTGGGCCTGTGAGGGCGCCGCCTTGGGCCGCTTG
>JBHAET010000294.1:0-7942 GCA_041855705.1 Neisseriaceae bacterium | reverse complement strand
TCGGCCTCGCCACACACCGACCACAGCAAGTCCACATCGATCTGTTCCGCCAACGTCTGTGCCTGTTGCAAAAATACGGCCGCATCTCCTTCAAACGTGAGAAACACATGACTGGCCTTTACCTTGCTGCGCTTGCCGTGCAAGGTATCAACCAGATAGGTGGCATCGTTCTGCTGCACAATCACCGCCACCTTGAACTGGCCGGATTCCTCATAAAAAATGTGTTTGCTCATTACCATCGGCCTTTCATTTCCGGCATACAAAATCGATTCATTTCTTCATCACAAGCGACTACCCGCCGGCACACCCCAAGCCAAGCACCGCTAGCTGTGCAACACCCGGTGAACAAGGTAAGCATGGTTTACAGGATATGATTGGCCATTTTTTGCCAATGGGCGCAACCAGTTCGTCACGTTCATCCAGCAACAAACCGCAGATCCCCATCGCATTCGGTGCATTTGAAACATTGGCAACTGATGCCCTGTTATAGGGTACTGCCCGATCATTTGCCTATCCATCTGATGGGTCTGCACTCACGCTTCTGCTACACCCCGAACTTCATCCACATCGGGATATTTTGCAAAGATCTCATCTGAGAATTTTGCCAAGGCCGCAGGTTGCCTGCAAAACAAAATCTGCCCATTGCAAAGACAATAGGCAGATCCAAAACCCCTTGCCGGCCATAATGGCCACGCCATTCGATACCTTCAATATGGTGCATCGACCATGCGCTGATTACATGACACCGCACAGACACTGGCCGCATTCCAACACGGCCACACCTTTTGTCAGCGGTAAATATCGATAATGCTCTTGGCGGCGCGGCGGGCATCCAGCAAAATCAGACCCAGCTTGGCATTTTCACTGGCCGTTACCGCCAACACAGTGTCGTTACCCGCCTGAATCAGCAAAATATAGCCGTGCTTGCCTTTGACCATCACCTGTTCCAGCTCACCGCATTGCAATTCACGGGCGGTGCGGTTGCCCAAAGCCAACAGCGCCGCGGCCATGGCACCCACCCGGTCGGCATCCACACCGCGCGGCAGCAATGACGCAACCGGCAGGCCGTCGGTGGAAATCACCGCCGACGCCGTGATGTCGGCCGAAGAACTGTTCAAATCACTGAGAACGGAAGTAAGTAACTGTTCATGCATTTTACAATCTCTCTAACTTTGTTATTTTTTATGTTTCCACTGGCCGCACATCAACGCTTGAGCCAGCTGATGTCATCACCGGTCAGCACATACAGCGAGCGCACCAAGGTCACAAACGCCTCGCTGTTGAGCAAAGGCATGCCCGCAATCACCAGAATGTATTTCACGTCACCCACATACAAAGGGAAAAACGTCAGTTCGCTCTGCCCGCTGGGATCACAAATGCCCATTGCATTGTGGTAAATATTGAGGTTGTTTTTCACCAACAGGCTGTGCTTTTCCAGCATGCGGGTTGATTCGCTGGCCAGGTTGGCGACTTCCTCTGCCGTTTCGTGGTTGAAGCCGATGTTGGCAAAATAAAAACCGTCCTTGTCCACCAACAGGGCTTTGTCATTATCGGACAACTGGCCCAGAATATTGCGGAAACCCTCGGCCGTCACCTTGATCAACTGAGAACTGGGGGTTTCCTCTCCATACAGAAACTCCAGACGCTGCAAACGATACAACAGGTTCAAGGCACTGGCACTGTCATCGGTCTGCGCCCACTCGGTCAGCCGTTCTGTGGTAATCACATCATTGACATCGGCCTGCAAAATGTTGGCCAGCAGAATCCGGCTGGCACTGTGTGCTGGGCTGGAAACCGCATAAAAGGCACCGGCCGGCGTTACCTTCGGATACAAGTCATTTTGTAATGATAATGTTGAGTCCATAAGCTTACCCTTCCAAGCCCGGGTCAATCGAATACAGCATGGCGGTTACCAGCTGCTTCACATCGTCTTCGTTGCGCGCATCCACTTCAAACACCGGCACATTCAAACCGTGTTTGGCCAGATACTGCTGATACACCTCCACAGCCGGCTGATTGCGCAAGTCCATTTTGGTCACCCCCACCACCACCGGTGCGTCTTGCAACAGATCACGGAAGGAATCCAAGAAAAATTGCAAATCTTTCAAGGGATTAGCCCGGGTATTATCCAGCAGCAAAATCAAACCCATGCTGCCCTTGCTCAAAATACCCCACATGAAATCAAACCGCTCTTGCCCCGGCGTACCATACAAATGGACTTTGGTGTTTTCATCCAAACGAATAACACCATAATCCATGGCCACCGTGGTGTAACCTTTACGCACCAAGGTCATGTCCGAAGCACTGGCATCGGTTTGAATCGGCGGATCATCCGACAAGGCGGCAATGGCGGTGGTTTTACCGACACCCACTGGACCGGTAAAAATAATTTTATTGTCAATCATAAATTTAATTCCAAATATTATTTGCCCAGCAAACGGCTCATCAACCGTTGCAATACACCACGTGGTTTGGCGCCATCTGATTCGGCAGCGGTCTCAGCAGGGGTGTCGTCAGAAACAGTTGGTCGACTGACCACCGCCTCACTGCTGGCTGCAACAGTCGGTGTTGCTACCTGTTCAACCTGCAGGTAGCCTGTGGCATATGTGGCTGCAATAAAGTTCAATATGTCTTTCATGTCCAAAGACAAGAGTTTATACAGCATCGACAAGCTGACTGGCGTTTTGATCAAAAACGCCGACAGGCGCATGGATTCCGGCAAATAGGCCATCCGGGTCATGTTCGGCCATGCCTTCAGTTTCAAAATCGAATCGGGCGTCACCGGCTCAATCAAGCGTCCGTCAGCAGTCCAGATGGCCAATTGCCAGATAAAGGCTTGGGTTTTCAGCTTGGCTTTTTCATACAATTGCTCACTGCCCGCTACCGGTTTGGTTTCATACCTGAGGTTGGTTTGCCGACACAGGGTTTCAATCCGTTCGGGTTCCGCCGCCAACAAAACTTTTTGAATGGATGGGAACACAATCAACACCGGCTTGCCATCCACGGCCAAAGCCATATCCTGACTCTGCTCGGCCAATTGTTGTACCACCCCAAGCAAAGTGCCCTCTGTACTGAAACGCTGAATGGCGACCGATTCATGTTTGGGGGCATTCCCTCCCCCTCCGGCCACCGCACCTGTACTGGTGCGTGCTTGTGTCCATGAACCGGAAGCTGCTGCCGGCTGCTGAGCAGCAGACTGGGCCTCACCCATGCCGGGCACCCATACCCCATTGCCCTGCAACAAATTGCGCAAATGGGTAAACAAGGTATCAAACTTAATCGGCTTGCCCAAATATGGTGCCGTGAATGATGGCGGCTGAGTGGCGAAATACACCACACGGGCCTGCGGATAACGCTGCTTGGCATTTTGCCAATGCCCCTCGGCATTGGTTCCATCACCGTCAATCAGCACCAATTCCGGCTCGGAACCATCCCCTTCGGCAATCAATTGATAGTTCACCGTATTGTGCATTTTGAATGCCATGCGGAAAATGGCAAACTGCCGGTCATCCAGGTTGAGCAACTGCACTTTGACGGTTTTTACGGTTGGCGTATTCTGTTCCATTAGTGCTGTACTCCACCATGGTGAATGCGTTGTAATAATTGACTCATGGCCAAAACCACTTCCTCCGGCGGCGTTTTCACAGTATCTCTAATTTGGTGCAGCATATGTTCCAACCGTGGCCAGTCTTCGGAGCGTTCATACAAATCAAACAAAGCAATGTAAAGCTGTGACTCTTGCGGATGCGCCAAAATCGACGTTTCCAACAATTCCATTGCATGTTCCAGCTGACCATAGGTCAGCAACGACTCGGCATCGCGCAAAATACGTTCCGCTTCGTTTTCGGTGCTGAAGTGATCGGTTGGCGCACTCTCCACCAAGGCACGCCGTTTGGCCTTGATGGCGCTGCTGCCGCGATTGATGTAACCATGGGCCAAGCCAATCTCGCGTAACCGCTGCTCGTTGGGTTTTTTCTCCAACTCGTCAAACATGGGGTGGTTGCCCAAGTTGTAGCCCCAGCCCAACATGCGCTCTTTCACCCGGTTACCATACTGTCCCAAGCTGTAGTACAAACGCCACAAATGCTGGGCAAATACGCTGACTTTTTGGTTGCGATAGTCCAAGGTCAGTGCATCAATAATCAAACCCGCCGGTTTATCCGCTTGGGCAATGGCCTTGTTCAAACAACGAATGGCAGCATCGTAGACCAGCTGGTCTTTCAGCAAGCGGTAGCCTTGCTCCGGTTTGGCAAAACCCAACAAAACATCGCGCTCTTCATGGTCAATTTTCCACTGCCTAGCATCGCCACTGACCAAGGACAACCGTTGTTTATGCGGCTGTAACGTTTGCACTTGCGCCTCAGCTGCCGCTGGCATCTCACTGACGGCGGGACGGCTAACCGGCATCTCATCCTGCTGCAAACCCAGCTCTTGAGCGGTTTGTTGCACCCCCCAGCCCAGCAACTCTTCAGCCAACACACGCAGACCCAAGTGATTCTGGTCTTGCAGCAAACCGTCTTTAATCAATTGTTCGGCATCATCCCGGCCAATCACCGAGCGGTATCGGGTCAGCACTTCAGCCAATTCATCCAGTTGCTTGGCCTGCAACCACAAGGATGCCAACTCAACAGCCAAAGTACCCTGCATGGATGCACTTAACTGATTTGCGGTCAGATACTGGGCCAAAGATTCGGCTGCTTTTTGGTGATAGCCAAACTGCTTGTACACCTTATATTCAGTCAGCGCATCTACCTGTTCCACAGACACTGTGGCGCTGTGTGCTTGGGCATCCCAATCCAGCTGTTCGGCCTCAAGCTCAGCCGCCGGTGCTGCAGCCGTTGCTGCAGAAGCAGCACTTTCCGCCACAGCCGCTGCTTTTTTGGCAGGAGCGGCTTTTGCCGGAGCGCTTTTTTTCGATGCTCCGGTTTTTTGAGCAGCACCCTGTTGCTTTTGCCGCTTGTTGACCACCACCAACACCACCAGCAAAACCAGCAGTAGTGGCAGCAAAAGATATGTATTCATGCCTTACCCCCGCAACAGAAGGTTTGATGGCTTACCGTCATAATCAATCCTGTGAACTCAAATCAATATTGATAAACCTGGCCAACATTAACAATCGGCACAGATTAAATAGTGCTATTTTAATGAGTTTAACGACGTCACACCACGATTACCGTAAAAATATACAGTTTTCCGATTGTTTGGTGCGCGGTATGGTACATGGATTGCATTGGGCACACAGCCATTGGCAACCCGTCATCATACACATTGTGCATAAATCATGTTTTGCCACACATCAAACCAAAGCAAATCTCTTTGTCTTCCATACTCCCCAAATACACCGAAGCAGCATGAAAAACAAGTTGATTGCTGACCAAACAATCTACCGCCAGACTCAGCGCACTTCAGGCAGCATGCCATTAGGCAACAATTGCCAGACATAGCCGGTATGCTTCATTTTGCCAGCCACGGCACCCGCTTCATCGCCATAACCCCAGAAGTAATCCACCCGCACCGCACCATTAATGGCACTGCCGGTGTCTTGTGCCATCAACAGCCGGTTGAGCCCATGGCCACTGACCGGATGAGTGGTGGCCACAAACAAAGGCGCCCCCAAAGTAATGAAGTGCCGGTCCACCGCCGCCGAATAACCGCCGGTCAAAGGCACTCCCAGAGCACCGATGGGACCATCATCACTGGCCGGCAGTTGCCGGAAAAACACATAACTGGGATTCTGTCCCAGTACTTCGGCCAGATGCTGCGGATTGCGCTGCATCCAGGCCTTGATGCCCTGCATGCTGGTCTGCCCCAACGGCAAATAGCCTTTGTTGGCCATATAACGGCCAATGGACACATATGGCTGGTCGTTTTTGTCGGCAAAACCCAAACGCACATAGCGTCCATCGGGTGTTTTCAAACGACCGGAACCCTGAATCTGCAAAAAGAACAGCTCCACCGGATCATCGGCATAACCCAAAATGGGCGCTTTCCCATTCAGTGCACCGGCATTGATTTGCGCACGGGTGTAATACGGCACAAAAGCATTACCGGCTACCCGTCCCTTCAAAGCAATGGTTTTGTCGCCAATCGGAAAATCTGCCAAGCGCGCACTGTACGTGCCATGATCGGCAATCACACCGCTGTTGGGACCGGTCAGCTGAATGCGCACCGTTTGCCGGCTCTGGCGCAATGGAGCCGGCAACGGCACCACCACAAAATCATTCGGTACGCCATAAATCGGAAATTTGGCCTGGCTGCTGAGACGGGTATCACCATGCAGCACCGGCTCGTAATACCCAGTCACTGTTCCACCCAGCTGTCCGTTCTGGCTAACCTGCCACGGCGTAAAATACCGTTCGAAAAATGCACGGGCCCACGGCGAACCATCCGGCAGTTGTTGCGCTTGCCGACAAACCGATTGCCATGCCGGTTGCGCCTGCAGTCGGCTGCAACTGTGACGGAATGATTTGAGACTCTGGGCAAACGATTGTTGCGACCATTGCGGCAATGCGGCGTGTGCCACCACCTCGTACCGCACCCCTTGATGGCCAGGCTGATGCACATGACCCAAAGGCAATGCCTGTCCCGGGGTTTCGGTCAAGCCTGGCGAAACAGGCGTACTGCGACTCACGGGCGGCTTGCTGCCCCAGCCGCATCCGGCCAGTACCAACGCCATGCCCAGCATCAGCCAACCATGGCGCGTCTTTACATTTATCTTCATGCGCTGCCGCTGCCCGCTTTCATTCAATCAAAACAGCGCACTTTTACCATCAACCGTACTGCATCAGCAAGAGCGGTGCCAATCCATCATCGCCCCGCCACCACAACCGGCAACAGGCTGCCTGAACAGCGCAAGCAGCCGCTGCCGCACACCCGAAACGCCACAAACACGGTCATCCATGGGCTTGGCACATCCGCCAACCAGCACACATCCAAGCACATCATGCGCACGGACATTCTGCCGAGGTTTACCTAACTTTGCCAAAAGAGCCGCTGGATTACCGTCGTCAACCTGCCGGATTTTGTCACTCCACGCCTGAGTGTGGAAGCCGTATCCTCGGTCACATCACTGCGGCATCACCAGCCAACCGATGACCGGACTGGTCAAAACCCAACCTGAGCCTTGCCAGACGCCATCCCGACAAACACAGGGCACACCGACTTGTTTTACAATAGCGATTTTCTGATATTCCTCCGAGTCGCCATGAGCTCCAAAAACGCCATGACCCCAATGATGTCCCAGTATCTGTCAATCAAGGCCGAACATGCCGACAAACTGGTGTTTTACCGCATGGGCGACTTCTATGAGCTGTTTTTCGACGACGCGGTGGAGGCCGCACGCCTGCTGGACATCACCCTGACCGCCCGCGGCCAGCTGGACGGCGAACCGATTAAAATGGCCGGAGTGCCTCATCATGCGGCCGAACAGTATTTGGCCAAACTGATCAAACTGGGCCGCAGCGTGGCCATTTGCGAACAGGTCGGCGAAGTCGGGGCAGGCAAGGGACCCGTGGAGCGGAAAGTGGTGCGTATCGTCACGCCGGGCACCCTCACCGATCACGCCCTGCTGGAGGACAAGGAAACCAACCGCATCGCCGCCGTGTATCCGCTCAAAAAGCAACTGGGCCTGGCTTGGCTGTCTTTGCAAAGCGGAGAGTTCAAAACCAAAATCATCGATGTCTCGTCCCTGAGCCATGAACTGGCACGCCTGGCAGCCGCGGAATTGCTGCTGCCGGATCACGCCTCAGCCGCCGGCCTGCCGGTCAGCGGCCACACCGTTACCCGGCTGCATCACTGGCAATTTGCCGCCGATGCCGGTGCCGCCCTGATCAAACGCTATTTTGGCAGCCAGGATTTGCGGGCCTTCGGTCTGATCCCCGGTGAACATGACGCGGCCATCGGCGCAGCCGGAGCCCTGCTCAATTATGTGCAACAAACCCAG
>JBHAET010000293.1:0-4869 GCA_041855705.1 Neisseriaceae bacterium | reverse complement strand
CGGCACTCAAATCATCCGACGCACCGGGGAAGCCCACCGAAAACACCGGCAAAGTCGGCTGGATGTGGCTGCTGTCTGCCAGCTGCAACGGCGTTCCCTGCAGACCAGCGGCCTGCACCACCGCCAAATCCTTGGTCGCATCCATCACCAGTGTTTGGGTGGGCACAATCTCCAGCTTAGGCGAAATCGAACGCACCACAAACAGCTGGGTGGCACCCAGGCTGTCCAGTTCACGATTGCCGGTTTGAATATTGGCCACATGTTCGTTGGTGATGATGTGGCCCTGATCCGAAATCAGGTAGCCTGAACCATGCCCCAAATACTGGTACAGCTTGCCGCCCTGTTTGAACAGCAAAATGCTGCGGCCCTCTGCATTTTGCAACTGAATGTAGCCTTGGCTGTTGATTTTGTCCAAAATCTGGGCACTGAGTGTATTGGCCACCAGTTCCGGCGGCAGTGCCAGCCCGCCCCACAGACGGTAAACCGATTCACTGGCTCGGACCACCGGATTCTGCCCGGCCGTTTCATTGGCCTGGCCAACCGGCAACAGCATGCACAATCCAACGGCCAGTGCCGTCAAAAAATGACGTCTTGATGTGAACATGAGCATGATCCTTCACGGAAATGCCGCCCCATGGCGGCGGATTGATGTGGGCTGCCCGCCACCGCCTAATCGGCGGCCGAAGCGCTGCGCGGCGCAGATGCCGGCGCCGGTACCGATGAGGCGGCCGAGGCAGCCGCTGCAGCCGAAGCCGGCACCGGCACCAGATCCGGCCCCGGCAACGACATGGCCGGCACCGAGGCGGCCGGTGGTGTCACCGGTTGCGGTTCGGCACCTTGTCGCTGCGGCCATCCCACCAGCACAATCATGCCGGCAACAATGCCCAGCACAATGCCCACCAACAGGGACGGCCAACGCCGGCGGCTGGCCGCTGCCGGCGGCACGGCGGTCTGGGCGGCCATGGTTTGGCGCTCCGTCTTCCGCTCGGTTGGAACCCGGTCACCAGCCACCGTTTCCGGTGACACGGTGGACACCGCCGCCGGTTCGGCAGCGGCCACCAAAATCACCGATACATTGTCTTGATGCGGTACCCGCTTGGCACGCACCGCCTGCAACAACTGTGCAACCTTCTGCTCCAGGCTGCCTGAAACCGACAACACTTGGGCAATTTCATCATCGCTCAGGGATTCCACCCCGTCGCTGGCCAGCAACAGCAACTCACCCGCCTGCAAACTGCCGCTGCCGGTGTCCACAAAGGGAATCGCCTCGCCCATCACGGCACTGGTGATGGTGTGCCGGCCGGGGTGGCGATCAGCCTCTTCTTGTGTCATTTCACCGGCCGCCACCAGTTTTTTCAGGTCTTCGTACAGTGCATGATTGGCATTGATGCGCTGCAAACGCCCCTGGCCCAACCGGTACAGCGGACTGTCACCGACGCTGAGGTAGGTGTAACGGTTGCGGGTTTCGTCCACCCACACCGCCAGCAAGGTGGTGCCCATGCCGTTGAGTGCCGGTTGCTGTTGCACGCCATCGGCCAGTGCCCGATTGGCGTGTTGCAATGCCTGCATCAGCATGTCCGCTACATCAACGCCCTCTGCCTGCTGCTGGCAGTAATCCAAAAAAGCCTTGACCGCCGTCTGGCTGGCCATCCGGCCGCCGCTGGGACCACCCATACCGTCGGCCAGCACATACAGCTTGTGTTCGGATGAGAGCAGCAAATTACCCAAGGCATCCTGCTGCTCGTCGCGATTGCCGATGTCTTGCCCTTGATGAAAATGGATTTGCATCTGTGGCCTCCTGTGTTTGTGAACCGCACCATCCATCAAGGGGCACATTCATCGCTTGTCACCAACAACTCCAGCATGTGTACGCCATTTTTGTCGGCAAATGCAAACAGTACTTTACCATCGCTCAGCACCCATTCGTTGAGGTTGATATCATCACAGGTACTGGAGCGCATGCTGTCGCGCAATTCATTGCGTTCGCTGACGGTCAGGTCACCGGCTTCAAACTGGACAAACGTCAGCTGGTAAACCAGCATACGTTGTTCGGCAACATAGGAAATGCGGTCCAGACGGGCATAAGGTCCCATCATTTGCGGCAAGCCTTCGTTCATGGCCGCCACCGCTTCGGGGGAAATCTCCATGCGGCCACCCTGCTGGCCGTCACTCTGCTGTCCGCCGGCACTCTGTTCCGGCTGGGCCGACGGCAATTCAGTGGTATCGGGCAATTGCACCGGCGGATCCGAAGCCGCCTGCGCCACCCCCACCACCGGCTTCTCAGGTTTGTTGGTCAGGCTGTTGGCCACATACACCGAGCCGACCAGCAGCAGCACCAATACGGTCAGCAAGCCGGTCCACAACCAAACCTTGCTGCTTTTCGGACTGGCCGCCGCAACCGGCACAGCCTGTTTTTGCCCACCATCGCGCACCACCATCCGCGGCCCCGATGTCGCCGCCGTGGTGCGCACCGGCTGCTGCGGCTGGGCCACCGTGGCCTGCGGCGGCACGGCAGGCGGCAATTGCTGCTGGCCCAACAGTGCCTGCTGCATGTCCATTGCACTCTGGAAACGGTTTTCGGCACGCACGTTGAGTGCATAATCCACGGCGGCCAGAAAATGCGGGCTGTAGCGATCGCGATAACGGCTGCCGGCCAGTCGCGGCTGGGTGTCTTCTCCCACAATCCGCGACGGGGCTTCTTCGATCAAACGGCCGGTGATCGCCTGGTAAATACACGCGCCCAGACTGTACAAATCCAATGCCGGCAAAAACACATCGCGCGACTGATATTGCTCAATCGGCGCAAACGGCGGGGTGAGGATTTGGGTCAGCGGCCGGCTTTTCTGGCCGATGGCCTGACGGGCGGCACCAAAGTCAATCAGCACCGGTGTTTGGCTGTCGGTAATGAAAATGTTTTCCGGCTTGATGTCGCGATGCAGCAACTGGCGTTCGTGAATGTATTTCAATCCCTCCAGCAGCGGGATGAAAATCTGTGCCAGGGCTTCCTCACCCGGATTGGGATGATCCTTGATCCACTGATGCAAGGTGATGCCGCGCAAATACGGCATCACGAAATAGGCAGTACCGTTGGCTTCAAACAGATCGGTCACTTTGACGATGTTGGGGTGGCTCAAGCCGTACAGCAGCTTGGCTTCCTGAAAAAAACTGCCCAAACCCCAATCGAAAATCTCCTGATCACTGGTGCTTTTGGCACCAACCTGAACACCGTTGAGGCGCACACCGCTGTCGGGAAAATACTCCTTGATCACATGTTGTGAACCCAGATGGATGTGCTCGGCCAGATAAGTGACCCCGAATGCACCGGAACCAATGACCTTCAAAATGATGTAACTTTGCAGCTGGCTGCCGGCAGCCAGTGCATCGGCCCTTTGGACAGGATTTGCCGTCATGGTGACTCCTTATCTTCAAACCTCGGGATCGTGGGGATAACGGTTGCCGGCGGTTGCCATCCGGCCTGGCCAGTCCAAGCGGACCGAACACAAGACATGGTCATGCCAAACCGCAACGGCCATGACCGGATGCGAGGTGTCCAGACCACCCGGAGTCTTGCCGTTACAGCGGCACCCGCCTTTCAGGCAGCCTTGACAAAGTCATGGCACAAACCGGAGGCTACCTGAAAAGCAGCGGCTTGTGAACCGCTGCTTTGCTCAACCGGATCAAACCGATACCCGGCGGAAGTCCGCCAGCAGGTCAGACAGGTACACCAGGAAACGCATGGCACCGGCACCATCGATGACGCGGTGGTCAAACGACAGGCTCAGCGGGCACATCAGACGCGGAGCAAATTGTTTGCCGTCCCACACCGGTTTGATCTGTGATTTGCACACCCCCAGAATCGCCACTTCCGGCGCATTCACAATCGGGGTGAAGCCGGTACCGCCGATGCCGCCCAAGCTGGAAATGGTGAAGCAGGCGCCCTGCATTTCCTGCGGCTTGAGTTTGCCGTCGCGGGCTTTTTTGCTCAATTCGGTCAATTCCTGGCTGATTTCCTTCAGGCCTTTCTTGTCCACGTCTTTGATCACCGGCACCACCAAACCGTTGGGGGTATCGGCGGCAAAGCCGATGTGAAAGTATTTTTTCAGGATCAGGTTGTCGCCGTCCAATGAGGCATTGAATTCCGGGAAGGTTTGCAGCGCCTTGACGCTGGCCTTGATGATGAAGGCCAAGGGCGACATTTTCACCCCTTCGCGCTCCCACTCTTTGTTCAGCTGTTTGCGGAATTCTTCCAAATCGGTCATGTCCGCATCGTTCTGATGGGTCACATGCGGAATCATCACCCAGTTGCGCGCCAGATTCTGACCGGAAATCTTCTTGATCCGGCTCAATTCCTGCACTTCGATCTCACCAAACTTGGCGAAATCCACCTTCGGCCACGGCAGCAGATCCAAACCGCCACCCAGTGAAGCGCCCGCCGCTGCCGGTTTGGCAGTGGCAGCACCACCCTGCATCACGCTCTTCACAAAGGCCTTGATGTCGTCTTTGACAATGCGACCTTTGGCGCCGCTGCCTTTGACCAGACTCAAATCCACTCCCAGTTCGCGCGCCAGTTTGCGCGCAGACGGGCCGGCGTGGGCTTTGGCAAAACCGGCCTCATTCACCGGGGCATTGCCAAAGGCGGCCACCGGCGCGGCCGGCGCCGCGGCTTGGGGTGCAGCAGGCGCAGGCACAGCAGCAGGCGCAGCGGCCGCAACGGGCGCAGACGCGGCGGCAGGAGCCGCCGCAGGCGCACCGGTGCTGCTTTCCACATCGATGATCACACTGCCTTCGGATACTTTGTCGCCCACCTTGATATACACGGCCTTGACCACACCGGCGGCGGTTGAAGGCACATCCATGGTGGCCTTGTCG
>JBHAET010000292.1:0-4767 GCA_041855705.1 Neisseriaceae bacterium | reverse complement strand
GGTTTCGGCACCGAGCAAGACCTGCTGAACACGCTGGAAGCTGCCTTGAAAGACCGCGAATATTTGGCCGGCAACAGCTTCACCGCCGCCGATTTGCTGGTGGCCGCTTATGTCGGCTGGTATCTGCAGTTCAAGCTGCTGGAGCCGCGCCCGGCCTTCGCCGCTTTTGTCGAGCGCCACGGCCAACGCCAGGCCGCGCAGCGTGCCGATGAAATCGACGATGCCTTGCTGGCGCAGCAACCATCCTGAATAGGTCGGGCATTGATGCCCGATAAAAACCGGTAAACGATCAAACTATGTCGGGCATCAATGCCCGACCTACACACTATACGCCAAACCGAAACCTGTGCTTGGTGTGTTGCGGCACAGTCCAACATCATCCTGCGAAATCAACAGGCCGAACCGGCCAAGCCCGACGGCACCGGTTCGGTACGGCACTACCCATTGCAAACCAAATTGCCGGGCTGCCAAGGCGGGTCGGTATTGCGCCACAACACCGGGTTTTGCCGATAAAACGCAATCACCAAGGCGCTGTCTGCTTCCGGCATGCGGCATAAGACCAATGGCGCGTTCTCGGTACGCGACAGCGCAAAGGCCAACTCTTCTTTGCCATAGCGCTGATATTCGCGGTCGCCTTCGACATCGGTTTCGGGATGGCGCAGCAAGTGCGCCAAAACGGCAAAACCGGCGCCGACGGCTTGCAGGTCGTTGCGGGCAATCAAATACAGCAGCTCGTGGCGGTTGGCATCGAACAACGCGCCATCGGGATGTGCCAGCAAGCGGGCAACAAACCGCGTATCCAGCAATAATTGCCCGTCTTTTTCCTGCACATTGGGGCTGGCGGGCCTGTCGTGGTAACCGGCAAACGGCAAGGCATCACCGGCCAAGGTTGGCACGGCAACAAGCCGGGCATCCGCAGGCGGCCCGTCTGCCGAAGCCTGGCGCGCAGGGCTGGCAGAATTGCCCGCGTCCACAGCAATACCCGGATTGGCGCAAGCGGAGACCGCACACACCGTTGTCCATATCAGCACGTTTAAAATCCGTTTATGCATCACATCACCCCCGTACATCATCACCAGCGACAATATAGCCAGCGAAATCAGGCTGAGACCTTTGCAAAATACCCATCTGCGGCGAATTTCTGCGTTGTGCGCTGCTCGCTCGTTTGCCTAACTCTATGTTATGTCTGCACTCGCTGTGCTGCTACGCCTTGAACTTCATCCACATCTGGATATTTTGCAAAGGTCTCAAGCTACCTGAAAGCGTATCATACACCGTATCGAATGCCTCACAGCCCGCCTAGCCGAAACATTTTATCCCTGTCTCAAGCCATGCCCCTGTTATGCAATGCACCACAACAGCCCGGCAGCATGCTTGCCGCCATCCGCACCGCCCGCCCCAATTGCGCAAGAATCGGGTCGTATCACCGCTGCGCTTTCGGTTAAGATGGCGGCCACTCACCCACCCATCATTAAAGGCCCAGCCATGAACCGTCATGACATCCCCTTTGCCCGCGTGGCCGCCGCCATCGAGTATTTGTACGACCACGCGCGCGAGCAGCCCGAGCTGGAAGACGTGGCCGCACATGTGCACGTCAGCCCCATGCACTTGCAGCGGCAGTTTCAGCAGCTGGCCGGTGTCAGCCCGAAGAAAATGCTGCAACACCTGAGCCTCGAAAACGCCAAGGCGGTGCTGGCGCAGCAGGGCAGCGTGCTGGACGCCGCGCTGGAAGCGGGCCTCTCCGGCAGCGGGCGGCTGCATGATTTGTTCGTCCACATCGAAGGCATGACCCCCGGCGAATACAAGAGCGGCGCGGCCGGGCTTGTGATGGCGTATGACTTTTATCCCAGCCCGTTCGGCGAGGTGCTGCTGGCCGCCACCGACAAGGGGCTGTGCCAGATGGCCTTTGCCGACGACCGCGAAACCGCGCTGCACGAATTGCGGCAGGAATACCCCAACGCCACCTGTACCCGGGCCGCGCACCCGCTGCACCCGCGCGCATTGGCCATCTTCACCCCGGAAGCACCCGGCACACCGATTCCGCTGCATTTGAAAGGCACGCCGTTTCAATTAAAGGTCTGGCAGGCGCTGTTGAAAATCCCGCAAGGCTGCCTGAAAAGCTACGGCCAGCTTGCCGCCGACATCGGCGAACCCCGCGCCGCCCGCGCTGTCGGCTCCGCCGTGGGTGCCAACCCGGTGGCGGTGCTCATCCCCTGCCACCGCGTCATCCGCGAAAGCGGCGTCATCGGCCAATACCGCTGGCAGCGCGGACGCAAGATGGCGCTGTTGGCGCATGAACTGGGGCGGGCCGATGCTGCCTGATTTGTTTGCCACCCCGCCCGATCCCGCCGCCAATCTGCTGCCGTTTGACGGCATCGTCAACGACTACGGCCTGCTGTTTGGCACGACTGAAGCCGATGCGCATCTGGCCGGATTGCTGGCGGAAATCCCGTGGCAGCACGATACGGCGGTGATTTACGGCAAGCACATCACCACCGCGCGGCAGGTGGCGTGGTATGGCGATGAGGCCTTTGCCTACCATTACTCCGGCACGCGCCGCATCGCCCTGCCGTGGACGGCGCGACTGCTGGATCTAAAGGCGCAGGTGGAAGCCGCACTCGCCCCGGTCAGCCCCACGCGTTTCAACTCCTGCCTGCTCAATCTTTATGCCGATGGCAGCCAGGGCATGGCCTGGCACAGCGACGATGAAAAAGAACTGGGGCCCAATGCGGTGATTGCCTCGGTCAGCTTTGGCGCCACGCGCAAGTTCGCCTTCAAGCACAAACGCACCGGCGAGAAGCGCGAGATGATACTCACTCACGGCCAGCTCATCGTCATGCGCGGGGCCACGCAAACGCACTGGCTGCACAGCCTCATGAAAACGACGCGCGTGCATCAGCCCCGGGTGAATCTCACCTTTCGCACTTTGCGCCCAGCCGCACGCTGATGCCCCCGCCCATCGCCACGGGCGGCTGTTCACGTCATTCCAAAACCGTCCGCAACCGCCACCGTTTGACGAAATAAAAAAGGGCCATCCGAAAGGATTTTTAGGAATCTCGAGACTTTGCATTCCCCAGATGTAGAGACGGAGCCCGCTGCGAGTGCTACCGGTACGATAGGCAAACGAACAGGCAGCACACAACGCTCCAAATGTGCCGCAGATGCGGATTTACAAAAGTTTCAGTTCAGAATTTTGCAACCATTAAACATGGATTCACTTTTTTGATCATTATTTCAATGTTTTCATGTAATTTTCATGGAATCCAACCCCCTGAAGATCAATAGGACCATAAAAAACACCAAGAAAAACAGCCACCCCCATTTTCCAAGCAATTCAAATTGCAATTTTGTCGACCGCGGCGAAAAATTCAATGAAAAATGAAAAACAGAAAACAAATAACAATAAATACATTGCCATTCCAACGAACCGCCAGAACCACGCTCCCTTAAAAATTACTGCAAAACAAGCATAACACTCAATACACCCAACCCCATCTGCGAAACAAAAAGCACAAGAACCTCTACAGCTTTTTTGATCGCATCATCAAGATGTTTGCGAAGCGACTTTCGAGAAAAACCGTAGCCACCGAACAAAAGTCAAGCAAGATCGGATACTTTGCACGCACTCTTGACGCCGCAGATGCGGATTTCAATCTAAAATACCACCGCAACACATCCTGACGACATGTCATCATGGCGCCGGCCTGCCCATTGAACCATCCACCAAACCCATCATGCAAACCCACACCCATCCCTTTATTCGGCAAGAAATACGCAACCTTGCCAAACTGCGTTTGGCGTTTTTCACCTTTCTGGCAACGTTTAACTTCGGCATCATCGGCAGCTTGGGCTATATGGCGTTTGGTGCCTATACCGCCCGCAAGCTTGCCATACCGTTTTGGCTCCATGCCGGGCCGACACTGTTGTATTTGCAACTGCTCCTGCTGGTTCCGATCGTGCCGCTGGTGTGGCTGGCGCGCAGAAGATTTCGTGTCACCATCGCACAACTGAATGGACTGAACGATTTTTTTGCCAATCTGTATCAAAAATACTGCGCCTACAGGCCCCGCCTGTTTTCCGGCATACCCGCTTACATTTTTTCCCAACACGGCTTGGTGATGAATGCCAGTTTCAGGCAAACCGTTCTGCAGGCAAACGATTTTAACCGTATCCATACGGTGACACGTGCTTATTGGCCTAACGCGTGTACCGTACGGTTCTATCAGGATCAGACCATCGTCGCCACCCTCCGCTACCTGCACTATTACACGCCGCAAGCCAGAGAAGTCGAGTTTTTATTGGCACACATTGCACTGATTCACCCGTCGGTCACCATTACCCAACACCATCACCGGCTATAACCGCCAGTCGCATCACAGGAAGGGCTGGATGATGGGTTCCTGGCTGAGCAGTTGGTCGATATCCGTCACCGACAGAAAGCGGCCGTGCAAATCCCAGCCCACATTGAGCAGGCGGCCGTTTACTGGAGCAACGCGGTCGTGCAGGTGGCCATAGAGATGGTACCAGCCATGGTGACAGCCATCCCACTCGGCCATCGGGTAGTGGAACAGCACCACTTTTTGTTTGCTTGCAGGCAGCTTGAGCTTCAGATAATGTTGGATTGAAGAGAGCAGGGGGTGGCCGTCGTGTTTGGGGGTATTGAGAAAATAGGCGGCCTGCTGCTCGATGAGGGATCCTCTGAACAAGCCCCCCCTGATCGGCGACACTATCCGCATCTGATGAAAGGCACGATTCGATGACGCAACT
>JBHAET010000291.1:0-5625 GCA_041855705.1 Neisseriaceae bacterium | reverse complement strand
TCGAAGCTCTCGCAACAGATTTACAGTCTGCCCCCTTTGACCGCTCGGGAATCCCACCAAAAGAGAACGGCATAATAATCAAGCTGTGCCGCACCGTCAAGCCGATTTGGCGCGTTTTTGCCTCAATAAAAGCAATGCAATGTTTTTAATGAATTTTAATTTTGGTGTTTATTTGTTCTTCATCAGCTGCTCGTATTTTTGCTGCAGCTGCTCCGGCGTCTCCGGATTGGCCTCGTCAATCAAAATGCAATCCACCGGACACACTTGTTGGCATTGCGGCTCATCATAGTGACCAACGCACTGGGTGCATTTGCTCGGCTCGATTTCATAAATCTCCTCCCCCTGATAAATGGCATCATTGGGGCATTCCGGCTCGCACACATCGCAGTTGATGCACTCATCGGTAATAAACAGAGACATGATTATCCTTTGTCCATTCAGACTATATACAAAGTCAGAAATTATAACACAAACTGCAGACAAGGCTGCCTGAAAAAGATTTTTCCTGTTTGATAACAATTATTAATACATCACCCCGCCGCCGGCTCATCTGCCACCGCACCGACCCGCAACAAAGCATAATGACTCATGCCGGCTCGGCCCTGCTTGACCGGCCACAGCCACTGCGGCCACACCGGCAACTGGCCGGCCTCCACATACACCCAGCCATCCGTGGCCAGATGATGGCGCAGCAGCGGCCACAGTTGCGGCCATTGCTGCCAGACAAACGGTGGATCCAGCAACACTCCGTCGAACAAGGCAACCGCCGGCCGGCGCAAATACAGCAGCGCATCCTCTTCTTCCACCTGGACGCGATCGGCTTCGTTCCATGATCGCACTTGGGCGCGCAACTGCGCCGCCGTGCGGCGGTGCTGTTCCACCAGCACCACCGATGCAGCCCGCCGTGAAGCGGCCTCCAGCCCCAACGCACCGCTGCCGGAGAACAGATCCAATACCCGCTGGCCAGTCAAATCCTGCCCCAACCAATTGAACAAGCGCTCGCGCACGCTGTCGGCCGTCGGCCGCAATCCCGGCGCATCGGCAAACACCAACTTGCGGCCGCGGTGCACGCCGCCAATAATGCGTACCTGATTGCGCAATCCAGCATCAGTCTTGCTTTTCATCCTTCCCCCGTGGCTGACGGTAGCGATCGACACGCTGTGCATGACGGCCGGCATGACGGCGGCGGTAGCCACGGTAAACCATCCAGGCCACAACCGGTATCAGCCACAACGGCCAAGCGGCCACCAACCACAGCACGGTTTGCAGCAAACCGTACCAGCCCTGCTTCAGCATGTGTCCGACCGAAGCCCAAAAACCGGGCTGATGCTCGCGCAGCACGGCAGCCACATCATTCACACGCTCCTGATACACCGCTTCGGGCTGGCTAAACTGCAAGCGGATGGTGGCAAAATCCACCTGATCCTGCCAATACGCCTGTTGCAGACGAGCATATTCCTCGGCCGCACGCGCATCAAACTGCTGTTGCACCAGACGGCCGGTATCGCGCTTGCCACCCGGCTCACTGGCCGCCGCCACTTCATCCAGCCGCTGGCTCAATGCGTGTTGCCGCGCAGCCTCCAAGGCCTGGCGGCGCAAATCCAGGCTCACATCGGTGGCACTGAATGCCTGCTGATTCAAAAAGCGGATCTGTTGCTGAACGTCGCGAATAAAATCGGCCGCCTTGGCCCGCGGCACCCGAACCTGTACATCGGCGCGCTGCACATACCGGCGGATGACCAATACCGTGCCATCGCTTTGCGGGTGGTGATCGCGGCCATAATCATCGGTTTCAATCTGGCTGCGCTGGACAAAACCGCCGTAACGCACCGCCAGCTGTTCTAAAGCGGCCGTACTCTGGCGGACATTGTCGGTTTCAAACATCAGATCAGCCGCCACCACCAGCTGGCGTCCTGCCACTTTCTGGCCCAGCACGGCGCTGTCCAGCAACTGGTTGGGATCGGAAGCGGCAGTGTCGGCTGCCGCAGCTTCCGGCATGGCCGCGCTATCGGCCATTGCCGGGGCGGCCTGTTGTGCGCTTTCCGGTGCCCCGCCACACGCCGCCAAACACATGGCCAGTATCCATGCCATGCCTGCTTGCTTTAATCGCAACATTCGTTCACTCCTTATTGGGCATTGATTGTGCGCCGCCATAGACCAAGGCTGCCTGAAATGGTTTCAGGCAGCCTTGGGCGGCAGCCACACTTATTCCTTGGGCGCCGGCGGTTCGATTTGCATTTTCCAGCCGCATTCCTTCTGCGGACAGACTTTTTCCACCCCCCAGCGCTTGGTGGTTTTGATGGTCAAAACCGGCCAACCACATTGCGGACAGGTTTCGGCCACCGGCGGGTTCCAGGTGGCGTAATCACAATCGGGGTAGGTATTACAGCTGTAAAACAGCTTTCCGTAACGTGATTTGCGCTCGATCAAATGCCCTTTTCCGCATTTGGGACAGGCCACGCCGGTGTCCTTGGGCGGCTCCAACGGTTCGATGTGCTTGCATTTGGGATAGTTGGCGCAGCCGATGAATTTGCCGTAGCGCCCCTTCTTGTACACCAGCTGGCCTCCGCATTTGGGACAGTCGCGCCCTTCCACCACCGTTGGCTCTTCTGCCGCCTTGGCGGCTTCTTCGGCGCTTTCGCCCACATTGCGAGTGTAGTCGCAATCGGGATAACCGGAACAGGCAATAAAGCGGCCGCGTTTGCCGAACTTGATCTGCAATGGGTGCTGGCCGCATTTGGGACAAATTTCCTCAAGCGTCTCGCTGGTAAGCTCGGCGCGGGAAATGTTTTCCTTATCCTTGATTTCCTTGTCAAAACCTTTCCAGAACTGACGCATCACCGGCACCCATTCGCGCTTGCCGTTGGCAATATCGTCCAGCTGGTCTTCCAGCCGGGCGGTGAAATGGTAATCCACATACTGGCCAAAGTGCTCGGTTAGAAATTTGTTCACCACTTCGCCGGTGTCGGTTGGCAAAAAGCGTTTCTGCTCCAGGGTGACGTATTCGCGGTCTTTCAGGGTGGAAATGATGCTGGCGTAGGTGGACGGCCGGCCAATGCCGAATTCTTCCAGTGCCTTGACCAGACTGGCTTCGGAATAGCGCGGCGGCGCCTGGGTAAAATGCTGCTCGCCATACAGCTTGTCTACCGGCAGGCTTTCGCCTTCCACCAGTTCAGGCAGCCTTTTGTTGTCTTCGCCCTCCTCCGTGTCGTCCTGCCCCTCCTCATACACGCTCAAAAAACCGGCAAAGGTTTGCACCTGGCCGGTGACACGGAACACGCCTTTGCCCAGCACAATGTCCACCGTGGTGGTGTCAAATCGCGCGGCCGCCATCTGGCAGGCGACGGTGCGCTGCCAGATCATTTGATAAAGCTTGAACTGGTCGGCACTGAGAAACGGTTTCACCGCCTCCGGCGTGCGGTACACCGATGTCGGACGGATGGCTTCGTGGGCCTCTTGGGCATTTTTGGATTTGGTTTTGTACACCTTGGCCGCTGCCGGCAGATGGTCCTTGCCGATTTTGTGCTCGATGTAATGGCGGATTTCGGTAACCGCCTCGTCCGACAGGCTCAGGGAATCGGTACGCATATAGGTAATCAAGCCGATGGCGCCCTGCCCCACATCAATACCCTCGTACAGCTGCTGGGCAGTGCGCATGGTGCGGTCGGTGGTCATGCCCAGCTTGCGCACCGCTTCTTGTTGCAAGGTAGAGGTGGTAAACGGTGCGGCCGGATTGCGGCTGCGCTTTTTCTTTTCCACCTTGGCCACCTGGGCGCTCTGGCCCTGCAATTGGGCCACCATGCCAGCCTGCTGTGCCTCATCGGCAATATCAAACTGTTCCAGCTTCTGGCCTTGCCAGTGGGTGAGTTTGGCCGTGAATTTGGTACGGCTTTTGTGGCTGTCCAAGTGCACGCTCCAATACTCTTGGGCCACAAAGGCACGGATTTCGTTTTCACGCTCGCAAATCAGGCGCAAGGCCGGACTTTGCACCCGTCCGGCCGACAGGCCGCGGCGGATTTTTTTCCACAACAGCGGCGAGAGATTAAAACCCACCAGATAGTCCAATGCCCGCCGTGCCTGCTGGGCATCGACCAGGGTTTGCGACAGTGCGCGCGGATGGGCAATCGCTTCACGCACCGCTTTCTCGGTCACTTCATGAAACACCACCCGTTGCATCGGCAGATTTTTCAGGCCGCGCTTGGCCTTGAGGATTTCCTGCAAATGCCAGGAAATGGCTTCGCCTTCGCGGTCCGGGTCGGTGGCCAGATACAGGTTTTCCGCCTGTTTGGCTGCCGACACGATGGCATCCACATGCTTGGCATTGCGGCTGACCAATTGGTATTTCATGGCAAAGTCTTGCTCGGTATCCACCGCACCGTTTTTCGGCACCAAATCGCGCACATGGCCATAGGAGGCCAGAATCTCAAAATCGGCGCCCAGGTATTTTTTCAGGGTTTTGGCTTTAGAGGGCGATTCGACAATCAACAGGTTTTTGGCCATTACGGTTTCTCGCAGCTGTATTCGAATGGTTTTGAAGCATGGATTAAAAAGTTAGGCCGCCGCATCCGGCACAGGCCAACGGTTTCAGGCAGCCTCAGTTGAGCACGGTGGTGTTTTGCAACAAGGCGTGCATCAATTCGTCGCCGATCAGCACCGGCAATTCACTTTTCTGCACCCACAACACCAACAGCGCCAACACTTTGGCGTGCGCCACACTCATGTTTTCTTCCGGCAGATTGAGCAGGGCATGTACAATCCATTCGCGCTGTTGCGGATTGATGGCCGCCTCCTGTTCCAGAAAATGCAGCAGGCCGCACACTTCAGGCAGCAAAATGTCCTGCTCGGCGGCATCATAAATGCGCAGGCCGCGGCTTTGGCACAGACGCTGGGCCGGCACCACCGGAGCCTGTTTCAGACTGTCAAAAAACCACAAAGTGTCACCGATGTCCTGATCGTCAAACCCCACTTCTTCCAGCAGCGTGCCCAAGTCCTCGCGCGGCGGGCAAGCATCGAAGTCCTGAAAATGTTCAATCAAAAAGGCAATCACATCCAGCATAAGGTTCTCTGATTTCATCAAGGTTGGGTTATGGGCGCGGTTCGCTGCGCCTGCACCATACACAAAAGCCGGCGGCAGGGCAATGCCGCCGGGTAGCCATCGGCCGCTTCAGAACGTGTCGTCAGCAAGCGTTGCAGCGATGCTTTAGGGTCTGTTGGCAATCAAGGTGACGATGGTATTTGGGTCAGCAGCTCCGGCCTGCGGCGTTCACAATGCGCGCAAGCTGTTCAACTTTGCTGCACTTTTTGCCTGGCATACGCGGTTTTGCCGCCAAAAACGTTTTACCAGTCTGCCGGGGCACGCTCTAGGGTCTGTTGACAATTAACGCAACGGCGGTGTTTTTGGTCAAAAATCCCCGTCTGCGGCGTTAAAAATGCTCGCAAGGTGTTCAACCTTGCTGCGCTTTTTGCCTAGGGCCCGTTGACAATTAACACAACATAAGCACAGTCGCGGCCAAATAAATGTTCGACGCAAAAGACGCATCCGTTTTTTCCGCCCGCATGGCAATCTTCTTGAATTCTTTCAGGCGGCAAAAGAAGTTTTCAATCAAATGCCGCCATTGATACATT
>JBHAET010000290.1:0-9500 GCA_041855705.1 Neisseriaceae bacterium | reverse complement strand
CTGAGACCTTTGCAAAATACCCATCTGCGGCGAATTTCTGCGTTGTGCGCTGCTCACTCGTTTGCCTAACTCTATGTTATGTCTGCACTCGCTGTGCTGCTACGCCTTGAACTTCATCCACATCTGGATATTTTGCAAAGGTCTCGACCTTTGCAAAGGTTTCATCTGCGGATTTTGGCCCCAAAAACCGCTTCGCCGGTCTGTTGTCAACAGACCCTAGCAGTCCAACCCGGCCTGCACCATCTGCGCCGCCCGCAATACGGCGCGGGCCTTGTTTTGGGTTTCCTGCCATTCGGCGGTTTCATCTGAGTCGGCGACAATGCCGCCGCCACTTTGCACATACAGGGTGTGGTCTTTGATGACCGCGGTGCGGATGGCAATGCACAAATCCATGTCGCCGTTAAAGCCCAGATAGCCGGCGGCACCACCGTACACGCCGCGCTTGGCCGGTTCCAGCTCCTCAATGATTTCCAGCGCCCGCACCTTGGGCGCACCGGACAGGGTGCCGGCGGGGAAGGTGGCGGCCAGAACCGCCATATTGCCGGTGCCCGGCTGGAGGGTGCCTTCCACATTGGACACGATGTGCATCACATGCGAGTAGCGCTCGATCACCATTTTGTCGGTGACCGTCACCTTGCCGGTCTGGCTGACCCGGCCGACATCGTTGCGGCCCAGGTCAATCAGCATCACATGCTCGGCGATTTCTTTTTCATCGGCCAGCAGTTCGGCGGCCAGCGCCGCGTCTTCGGCTGGTGTTTGGCCGCGCAACCGGGTGCCGGCAATCGGGCGCACGGTGATGTTGTCGCCTTCGCGGCGCACCAGGATTTCCGGCGAAGCCCCCACCACGTGGAAGTCGCCGAAATCATAATAAAACATGTAGGGCGAAGGATTGAGCGTGCGCAAGGCGCGGTAGAGGCTCAGCGGCGGATCGGCAAACGGCAGTTGCATGCGCTGGCTGGGCACCACTTGCATGCAGTCGCCGTTGAGAATGTAGTCGCGCACGCGGCGGACATATTCTTTGTAACGGGCTTCGCCGGTTTCGTGTACCGCTTCGGTGGCGGCACTGCCCAGTGACAGCGGAATCGTCACGCTCTGGCGCAGGGCGGTGCGCAATTCCTCCAGCCGTTCGCGGGCATGGCGGTAGCCGTCGACATCCGCGGTATCGGCATATACCACCAGATGGATTTTGCCTGACAGGTTGTCAACCACCGCCAGCTCTTGCGACAACATCAGCAGCATGTCGGGCAGGCCGATGGTGTCTGCCTTGTCGGCCTGTCGCAACCGGTGGGCAATGTGTTCGAAGTGGTAAATGGTTTCGTAACCGAAATAGCCGACCAAGCCGCCGGTAAAGCGCGGCAGATTGGGAATTTCCGGGGTTTTGAAGGCTGCCTGAAAGCTTTCGATGAAAGACAGCGGATTGCCTTCGTGCACTTCGCTGAGACGGTGCTGGCGATAGACTTCGATGCGCCGGCCGCTGACTTTCAGATAGGTGTGGCAGGGCAGGCCGATGAAGGAGTAGCGGCCGAAGCGTTCGCCGCCGACCACCGATTCGAGCAGATAGCTGTAGGGACGGTTGGCCAGTTTGAGGTACAGCGACAGTGGGGTGTCGAGATCGGCCAGCAACTCCTGGACCAGCGGAATGTGGGTATGGCCTTGGGCGGCCTGGGCTTGGTATTCGGCAAGGGACAGCATGATGTGCTCAACAGGCAACAGACAGGCCGCAGTATAGCATTTCCCCGGCAGCCCGGCCGAGGCCTTTGCAACATGTCTGTTGGCGGTGCACCGTGCTCACCTTTATAGATCGCGCACCCGCTTCAGGCTGCCTGAAAACAGGGTGCCGCATGCTCGGGCGGCAGGGTTGGCGCATCCGGCGGCCGGCGCCGGCAATGTGCCGGTTTCAATCTGCCGCCACGCGCCATTGGCGGCACCGTCAGGCAAAGTGGAGGATGGAGTGCTGTTCCTCGCCGTCAATGCGTTCGGTCACGTGCCAGTTGGAATTGTCATTGAGGGTGAGCCAGCGGCGCTCCTCGGTGCGGTAGAACCAGTCTTTGTCGTTCTGGTAGAACACCTGGATGTCGCGTGCTTCCAGAATGTTGAGGATTTCGTTGGAGTGCGAGCGGGTGTCGTCAAAGTCGGTAATCGCCCGTTGCCCCATTTCGCTGTACAAGGCATTGAGTTCCAGCAGCAGATCATTGACCGGTTTGTCCAGTGCATGGGCATTCAGGCCGATGCGCTGGGCTTCGTTGACCAGAATCGGGTAGCTGTGTGAGGGATAGCCGGCGTTGAGCACTTCCGCAATCTGGCGCACCCGCTCCTTGTCGGCAATGTGGTAGGAGAGCAGCTCCTCACACAGCATGATGGACAGCGATTCGGCACGGTCCACCGCACCGATGACCAGCGGATGCACGTATTCGAACAACGATTTGTAGGGATTGGAGCCGGAGTCTTCGGTGTTGTGGCGCCACAGTTTCACCACCCGGTTCAGTTCGTCCAGACTCACCGACACGCGGTCGTTGTCGCGGTCCAGCGGCGACAGGTCGTGGGTGAGCGAAGTGTCCACTGCACTTAAAAACGCCATCGGCCCCATGCGGATTTCATCGGCCCCGATGGCCATCATGGTGGCGGCCGAAGCACACTCCAGCGGGACCAGGCTCACCAGCCGCTGGCAGTGGCCGCGGATCAGATTGATCATGCGCAGCGCCGCCTTGCCCGAGCCGCCGTCGCTCTTGATGAACAAATACACGGTGTCGGCATGGCTTACCGACTCGAGCACTTGGTAGAGTGCCAGTACGTCGTTGGCGCAAATGCCGCCGCGGCTGCTGTTCCAGTAGCACAGCAGCGGTGCCTGCAGGCGCGCTTCCAGTGCGGCAATGATTTCCTGGGTGTGGGCAAACAGCTTGGGTGGTTGTTTGATTTCGATGTCGGCTTGGTGCATGGGGTTTTCTTGAGACATGGCATCAGGTTCCAGTATGAGCCCGGCCGGTGGCGGCCGGGCAACAGCGTCGGCAGGGGGATCAGTCGGCAAATTGCAGCATCTTGCTGATTTGCCGTTCAAAAGTAGTCACCGCCCGGGTGTCGGCGCCCGGCGCGCGGCACAAATGACCGTCCAGACTGCGGGCGGCCAGCGGCCGGCAGCGGACGCGGGCAAAGTCGGCCGAAGGTTTGCCCATGCCGATGTAGGCTTGCAGCCCTTGCGCGCTGATCAGGAAGAAACCCTGCGGTACCGGGCTGGGATCCGGATCGCCGCGCAGATCGGGCGCAGCCCATACATCACCCTCGCTTTTGACCAAATGGTAACGGGTAATCAGTGACGCATCCGACGGATTGGGGGCGGTTTGCAACAGGGCGGCGGTGTCGCGCCACAGCCGGTTGAGTGTGGTCTGGTCGGCATCGGCAGCCCAGACCCAGCTGCTGCACAACAGGGCGGCACAAAACAGGCTTTTTTTCATGAGGCGGCTCCTTTCGGTTTGCTGAAAAAACACAGGCTGCCTGAAACGCTTTCAGGCAGCCTGTACGGGTTTATTCCTCCGGTTGTTCGCCATCGGTGTCGTCAATCACCCCTTCGGTGATGTGCACGTCCACCCCGACGGCGGCCCGGATTTTGGCTTCGATTTCGGCGGCCACTTCCGGGTTTTCCTTTAGCCACACGCGCACATTGTCTTTGCCCTGGCCGATTTTGGCACCGTTGTAGCTGTACCAGGCGCCGGATTTGACCACCAGGTTCAGTTTGACCCCCAGATCAATCAGCTCACCCTCGCGGCTGACGCCTTCGCCGTAGAGGATTTCGAATTCGGCCTGTTTGAACGGCGGGGCGACCTTGTTTTTGATCACTTTGACCTTGGTTTCATTGCCGATGACATCTTCGCCCTTCTTGATCTGGCCGGTGCGGCGGATGTCGAGGCGTACCGAAGCGTAGAACTTGAGCGCATTGCCGCCGGTGGTGGTCTCGGGGCTGCCGAACATCACGCCGATTTTCATGCGGATCTGGTTGATGAACACCACCAGGGTGTTGGTTTTCTTGATGTGGCCGGTGAGTTTGCGCAAGGCCTGGCTCATCAGGCGGGCGTGCAGGCCCACGTGGCTGTCGCCCATTTCGCCTTCGATTTCGGCCTTGGGCACGAGGGCGGCCACCGAATCGATCACCACCATGTCCACGCCGCCGGAGCGCACCAGCATGTCGCAGATTTCCAGGGCCTGTTCGCCGGTATCCGGCTGCGACACCATCAATTCTTCCACCTTGACCCCCAGCTTGCGGGCGTAAATCGGGTCGAAGGCGTTTTCGGCATCAATAAAGGCACACACGCCGCCGTTTTTCTGGCATTGGGCAATCGTTTCCAGACACAGGGTGGTTTTGCCCGACGATTCGGGGCCGAAAATCTCCACAATCCGCCCGCGCGGCAAACCGCCGACACCGAGTGCCAGATCCACGCCCAGCGAGCCGGTGGAAATCACTTCCAGATTTTCGTCTTTGTGGCTGCCGTCCATCTTCATGATGGCGCCCTTGCCGAACTGTTTTTCAATCTGGGCCAGTGCGGCGGCCAGGGCTTTGCTTTTTTCGTCTGACATGCGGGTCAATCCTTGGGCTGGGTGTTGGGGAAATTGGCTGCGATTATCGCACAAACTGCCGTTGCTGTGCGGGCGGCAACCGCCAACAGGGCGGTGAAAAAATGGTACACTGGCAGCCTGGCAAGATGGTGGGACAGCAGGATAAGCACATGCAATACGTCTTGGGCTGGATCAGGGGCTTGGCCGCCGTGCTGTTGGGCGGGCTGCCGCTGGCCGGTCACGCACAAGCGGCGGTTTGGCCGCAAACGGTAGACGAGGCGGTCAGCGATGTGCTGCGGCAGATGCCGGCAGCCGAACAGCAACGCTTGCGCGCCATGTCTGAAGAAGATCTGATTCTGCTGCATTTCCAGCTCGGCATGGGCATCCGCAACCAATACGGCCTGCGGCAGGGCAATGGTGCACTGCTGGCTTCGGCCTGCGGCGGCCGTGCTTGCCACCCCGATGAAGCATCGATGCGCATTCTCGAGGCCGTATGGCGCCGCCTGCAAAACCCGCCGCCGGCCGCTCCGCAACGGTAATGAGCCAAATATCCTAAGCCAAGCACCGTTTCATCCGGCCGGCATGGCAGGCACCCGGTGTGTCTGCGGCTTTGTTTCATGATGACCGCACGGCAGCCCGGCAAGCGGCTGCCTGAAAAGCATTCAAGCATTTTGGAGTTTATTTTGAGTACGTTTTCCGAACTGGGGCTGTCTCCCGAAATTGTCAGCGCCCTCACCGAACAGGGGTATGCACACCCCACCCCGATCCAGGCTGCCGCCATTCCCAAGGCGCTGGCCGGACACGATTTGCTGGCCGCGGCCCAAACCGGCACCGGCAAAACCGCCGCCTTTATGCTGCCGAGTCTGGAGAGGCTGAAACGCTATGCCACCACCAGCACTTCGCCGGCCATGCATCCGGTGCGGATGCTGGTGCTCACCCCCACCCGCGAATTGGCCGACCAGATTGACCAGAACGTGCAAGGCTACCTGAAAAACCTGAGCCTGCGCCACACCGTGCTGTTTGGCGGCATGAACATGGAGCCGCAAAAGCAGGCGCTGCGGGCCGGCTGCGAGATTGTGGTGGCCACCGTTGGCCGCCTGCTGGATCATGTGCAGCAGAAAAACATCCAGTTGAACAAGGTGGAAATTCTGGTATTGGACGAAGCCGACCGCATGCTGGACATGGGCTTTATCGACGACATCCGCCGCATCATGCAGATGTTGCCCAAACAGCGCCAGACACTGCTGTTTTCCGCCACCTTCGCGCCGCCGATCCGCCGTTTGGCGCAAGATTTCATGCACCAGCCGGAAGAGGTGACGGTGGCGGCGCAAAACACCGCCTCGGCCAATGTCGAGCAGCACATTATTGCCATCGACACCATCCGCAAGCGGGCCTTGCTGGAACGGCTGATTGTCGATTTGAACATGAGCCAGGTGATTGTGTTCTGCAAAACCAAGCAGAGTGTGGATCAGGTGAACCGCGAGCTGAACCGGCGCGGCATCAGCGCCCAGGCAATCCACGGCGACAAATCGCAGCACAACCGGCTGGAAACCCTGTCCCAGTTTAAAGACGGCAGCCTGCGCGTTTTGGTGGCCACCGATGTGGCGGCCCGCGGGCTGGACATTGCCGAATTGCCGTTTGTGATCAATTACGAGCTACCGACGAGCCCGGAAGACTATGTGCACCGCATCGGCCGCACCGGTCGTGCCGGCGCGGAAGGGGTGGCCATTTCGCTGATGGACGAGCACGAATACAAGATGTTCGAGTTGATCAAGGCGCTGATCAAAACCGATTTGCCGGTGGAGCGCATTGAAGGCTTTGAGCCGCGGTGGTGGGATGCGGCCAACGGCCAGGCCGTGCCGGCCGGTGGCGCCACGGCGGCGCGTGAAGAAAAACGCGAACGGCGTGTTCAGGAGAGTCGTCCGGCCAGTGCCAAACGGGGCGCCAAAGAGCGGGCACCGGAGGCCGATGCCGATGCCGGCAGTGCCTGCCACCGGATTCCCGGCCGCGCCCGCCGCAGCCGCCACCGCATGCCCTGCGCCTTGTTGCAGGCCAATTACGGCGCCGGCAACTAGTCCGCCGATACCCGGCGTCCCCGCCGACAACCAACAACCCCACAGCGGATGCATTTCCGCGTGGGGTTGTTGGTTGTTGTTGTACCGCTGACGGACGCAGACCTTGGTAAAATGTGCATCTGCGGTGGGTTTCAGGCAGCCTGCTGCCGGCAACACACCATCCGCTCACCGGTCATCGCTGGCCGGCGGCAAACAGGCCGCTTCGCTGGCCAGCAATTCGGCCACTGTTTCGCGCGGCCGCACCAGATGGTGCTGCTGGCCGCTGACCCACACTTCGGCCGCCCGCGGCCGGGTGTTGTAATTGCTGGCCATGCTGGCGGCGTAGGCTCCGGCGCTGCGCACCACCAGCAGGTCGCCGGCGACCACATTCAGGCGGCGGGCTTTGCCGAGGAAATCGCCGGTTTCGCATACCGGCCCCACCACGTCGGCCAGCAGCGGTTCGCCGGCACGCGGGCAAACCGCGTCAATCTGGTGGTAGGCATCATACAGCGCGGGGCGCAGCAAGTCGTTCATGGCCGCATCCACTACCACAAAGTCTTTTTCTTCGCCGTGCTTGATGTATTCCACCCGTGTCAGCAGCCAGCCGGCATTGCCGACCAGGCTGCGGCCCGGTTCCAGCATCAGCTGCAGCGGCCGTCCGGCCAGCCGTTCGGCCACGGCGGCGGCATAGGCATTCAGGTCCGGTACGTTTTCCTGATCATAGACAATGCCGACCCCGCCGCCAATGTCGATGTGTTGCAGGCTAATGCCCTCGTCCGCCAGGGCATCCACCAGCACCAGCAGGCGTTCCAGCGCTTCGATGAAGGGGGAGAGCTGGGTCAGCTGCGAACCGATGTGGCAGTCAATGCCGGTGACGGTCAGGTGGGGCAGCGATGCGGCGTGGCGGTAAGCGGCCGCGGCCTGGTCAAAGGCAATGCCGAATTTGTTGGCCTTCAGGCCGGTGGAAATATAGGGGTGGGTTTGGGCGTCCACATCGGGGTTGATGCGCAGCGATACCGGCGCCCGGCGGCCCAGGCGTGCCGCCACCGCATTGATGCGTTCCAGTTCCGGCAGCGATTCGACGTTGAAGCACAGAATGCCTTCGCTCAGGGCGTATTCGATTTCCGCCTCGCTTTTGCCGACGCCGGAAAAAATGGTTTTGCCCGCCTCGCCGCCGGCGGCCAGCACCCGTGCCAGTTCGCCGCCGGACACAATGTCAAAGCCGCTGCCCAGGCGGGCGAAATGGCGCAGAATGCTCAAATTGCCATTGGCCTTGACCGCATAGCAAATCAGTGGCTGCAGTTGGGCAAAGGCGTGCTGGTAGCACCGGTAGGCGCTGGTCAGTTCGTGTTCGCTGTACACGTATAGCGGGGTGCCGTAGGCTGCGGCCAGGTCGGGCAGCGCGACCTGTTCGCAATGCAGGATGTCAGTCATGATGGGCTTGGTTTTGGGGTTGGACGGGGGTGGGGTACAGGCCGGTTTGCACCGCGCCGAAACGGGCTTTGTCGTCTTCGCGCGGCAGATACAGATCGCCTTTGTAACCGCAGGCGTTGAGCAGGGCAAGGCTGATGGTGATCAACAGCAGGCGTGGCGGCATAAATTCGGTTTCCGTGGATTTAAGTCGGGTGGATGGGGCGGTTTTCGGCATTCGCAGCCAACGGATTGTGGAAGGGTTCAGGCTGCCTGAAAACTGGGATTGGCCGCCATTATATGGCAAGATAGCGCACCCACAAACCGAAACCGGCCGCCGGCGGCCTACTGCCGCTGGTGCCGGAGGGAACGATGATGACCGAGAGCGAGTTTTTGCAGTATTCCGATGCCTTGTTTGCCCACATTGAAGACGCGCTGGATGCCGGCGGCTGGGACTTGGATTGCATGGTCGGCGGCAATGTGCTGACCATTGAGGCCGGTGACGGCAGTCAGGTGGTGGTCAACCGCCACACGCCGAACCAGGAATTGTGGATTGCGGCTAAAAGCGGCGGCTACCATTTTGCCCACCGCGACGGCTACTGGCTGGCCACCCGTGACGAGCGCGAATTTTTTGATGTGCTGTCGGAAGTGCTGTCGGCAGCCTGTGGCGAGGAGGTGCGGGTGAAGGCGCCGGGCGGTTAATCGGCCGGCAGAAACCTTTGCAAAACCCCCATCTGCGGCGCATTTGAAGCGTTGTGTGCTGCTCGCTCGCTTTTCTATCTGCTTGATATGTCTGCGCTCGCTGCGCTGCTGCGCCTTGAACTGCATCCATATCTGAGGGGTTTGCAAAGGTCTCCGGCAGGCTGATCGGGTCAGCGTCCCCAGGCCGCCAGAAATTCCTGCCAGTGCGGCTGAGGCTGTGTTTGCAGGTGTTGTTTCAGGCGGCGGATTTCCTGTTCGTATTCGTCGCCGTCCAAACAGCCGCGCATCAGGTTGAAGCGCTGGTACATCAAATAGGTGTTGGCGGCATCGGTTTCGCAATAATCGCGGATCGTCGACAGTTCGCCGCGCCGGTAGGCGGCCCAGACCTGGCTGCCGTCCATGCCCAGTTTGCCGGGAAAGCCGCACAGCTTGGCCATGTCGTCCAAGGGCACGGCGGCGCGCGCCTGATACAGCGAGAGCAAATCCATCAGGTCGCAATGGCGGGTGTGGTAGCGGCTGATGTAGTTGTTAAACTTCCAGTCGCGCATTTCCGGCCGCTCGCCCATTTCCCAATAAGTGGCTGCCTGAACGCCGTGGATCAGCGCGCGGTAATGCAGCACCGGCAAATCAAAACCGCCGCCGTTCCAGCTGACCAGCTGCGGCCGGCGTTTGTCGATCAGCTTGAAAAACTCGGCAATCAGTTCGGCTTCGCTGCTGTGTTCGCTGCCGATGCTGCCAATGTGGATTTTATCGTTCCAGCGCAGGCAGCAGGAAATGGCCACCACGCGG
>JBHAET010000289.1:0-3675 GCA_041855705.1 Neisseriaceae bacterium | reverse complement strand
TTATTTCTGGTGGGTGTTCGGCTTTTGCCTGCTGCTGCTGCTCATGCTGCTGGGCATGGTTGGCGGCTATGTGTGGCAACTGTGGCGCGGCAGCCGGCGCCGGCAATTCGGCTCGCAAATTGCCCGCCGTCTGGCCGTCATGTTTACCTTGGTGGCGGTTTTGCCCGGTCTGTTTTTGTTCGGTGTCTCGGCACAATTCATCAGCCACAGCATTAATTCCTGGTTTGGACACAACACCGAAGAGGCATTGGATCGCAGCCTGAGCCTGAGCAAGTCGGCACTGGATCTGGCACTGGACAACAGCGTCAGCAACGCCACTGCCGTGCAGATTGCACTGATTGCCGCCATCCCGTTTGACACGCCGACACCGGCCCTGCTGCGCGAGCATGCCCGCCGCGACGGCTTCAGCCAACTGGCGCTGCAACAAATCGCCAATGGCCGCAATCTGGCCGCTTATGATCCGCAGCAACTGCCCTTCCCCTCACTGACTGCGGAACAGCAGACACAACTGGTGCAAACCGGCTCACTGCGCGAATTGGCTTATCTCAACAATACCCTGTATGCCCAAGGCTGGCTGATGCTGCCTGAAACCGGTAGCACACCGCAAGCCCTGTTTTTCCGGCAACCGGTGCCGGCCAAAGTGGCCGAGGATGCCACCCTGATTGAAGCCGCCCGCAGCAAATATGCCGAACTCAGTTACGCCAAACAAGGCCTGCAAACCTTTTTCCTTGCCACCCTGTTGATGGCCACCCTGCTGGCGATTTCACTGGCACTGCTGCTGGCACTGTATTTCACCCGCCGCTTTGTGGCACCGATTCTGTCACTGGCCGAGGGCGCACGGGCGGTCGCGGCCGGCGACCTGAGCCGCCAGCAGCCGGTCATGCGCACCGACGAACTGGGCCGGCTGCAAACCCTGTTCAACCACATGACCGCCCAACTGCGGGTGGCACGCGCCGAACAAGAATCCGCCCGCCACTATCTGGAACACATCCTCAACAGCCTGACCACCGGCGTCATCACCCTGGATGCGCAAGGCTGCCTGAAAACCTATAACCATACTGCCGAACACATTCTGGGCCAAAGCCTGGACCGCTGGCAGGGTGTGTACTGGCGGCGCATTGACGACGGCAGCCCCGCCGGCGTCATGCTCAATGACGTGATTGAGGCCATCATGGCCACCGCTTACCAAACCCGGCCGGCACAACTGAATTACAACCTGCAGGACGAAACCCAAATCCTGCTGGGCAAAGCAACCCCGCTGCCGGCTGACAGCGGCGATGGCACGGTATTGGTGTTTGACGATGTCACCACCCTGGTTCGGGCGCAAAAAGAAGCGGCCTGGGGCGAAGTGGCACAGCGCCTGGCACATGAAATCCGCAACCCGCTCACCCCGATCCAGCTGTCGGCCGAGCGTTTGGCGTGGAAACTGGAAGGCAAGCTGGGCGAGTCCGATGCCGCCATGGTGGCCCGCGCCACCGAAACCATTGTCAAACAAGTGGCGGCCATGAAAGACATGGTGGCCGCCTTTCGCAATTATGCCCGTGCGCCCAGCCTGAACCTGATTCAGCTGGATTTGAATGAACTGGTCAGCGAAGTTTTGGTATTATATGAAGGCGCTGATTGTACATTTATAGTCAATTTGAGTAAGATGCCGCTGTGGATTGAGGCCGACAGCGGGGCCATGCGGCAGGTCATACACAACATTCTCAAAAATGCCGTCGAAGCCGCAGAGGCCGACCCGCAGCCCACCGTCACCCTGGAAAGCCGGACACAGTCGGAACACATGGTACTGTGCGTGTGCAACAACGGCAAAAGCTTCAGCAAAGACATGCTGCAACATGCTTTTGACCCTTATGTCACCGACAAACCCACCGGAACCGGCCTGGGGTTGCCGGTGGTCAAAAAAATCATAGAAGAGCACGGCGGGCGCATCCAACTGGCCAATCAGGACAACGGCGGTGCCTGCGTGACCCTAACCTTACCCCTACTGGTGAGAAGCGATGCGAAGCAGTGATATATTGATTGTGGACGATGAAATCGGCATCCGTGACCTGTTGTCGGAAATCCTGCAGGATGAAGGCTACACCGTCACCGTAGCCGAAAATGCCGATACCGCACGCCAACTGCGCCAGCAGACCCGTCCGGCGATGGTGCTGCTGGACATCTGGATGCCCGATTGCGACGGCATTACCCTGCTCAAGGAATGGGCCAAATCCGGCCAGCTGACCATGCCGGTGGTGATGATGAGCGGCCACGCCAGCATCGACACCGCCGTGGAAGCCACCAAAATCGGCGCACTCGATTTTCTGGAAAAACCGATTGCCCTGCAAAAACTGCTGAGCACGGTGGATCGCGCACTCAAATACGGCCAGATGCAGGCTGCCTCCAATCTGTCGCTGGACAAACTGGGCAACAGCCCGGTCATCAAAGAACTCAACCAGCAACTGGAACGTGCGGCCAAAATCCAGGCACCGATTCTGCTGACCGGCGAATCCGGCTCACCCTTCGAACTGGTGGCACGCTATTTTCACAAAAACAATACGCCGTGGGTGGAACCCTCCAAAATCGAACAAATCAACGACGCACCGATTGAGCTGTTGCAAAAGGCCAGTGGCGGCATCATGTATCTGGGCGACGTGGCCCAGTACAGCAAAAGCATCCAGCAAGGCATCGGCTTTCTGCTGAGCAAGGCCGACCGTTACAACACCCGCCTGATCTGTGCCTGCAGCCAGCCGCTACAGGAAATGCTGGCCGACACCAGCCAGGACACCAAGCTGCTCAATGCCCTGTCCGCCCTGATGGTGGCCATCCCGCCCTTGCGTCACCAGACCGACGACATCGTGTTTTTGGTGGAACAAATCGTCAGCGAGCTGGCCGAGAGCCAGAAGATTCCGGTGGTCAAGTTCACCAGTGCCGCCATCAACACCTTGCGCCAATACGACTGGCCCGGCAATCTGGAACAGCTGCGCAGCGTGGTCAAAAGCCTGGCATTGACCGCCGACCGAAACGAAGTCGATGTGGATGCGGTGGCCACCATTCTGAGCCAGTTCACCCTCAACCAGCCCAGCGAAATCGTTGGCGGCTTCAATTTCGACCTGCCCTTGCGTGAATTGCGTGAAGAACTGGAACGGCGCTATTTCGAATACCACATCGCCCAAGAAGGCCACAACATGAGCCGGGTGGCGCAAAAAGTGGGACTGGAACGCACCCATTTGTACCGCAAACTCAAACAGCTGGGCATCCAGTTCTCACGCCGACAAAACGAAAAATAAGCCCGGCAACGGTGTTTGCCGGCCACATGACGAGACCTTTGCACCCCCCCCAGATGTAGATGCCGTTCAAGGCGCAGCGGCGCAGCGAGCGCAGACATAACATAGAAAATGGCCAAGCGAGGCTGCCTGAAACCCGTTTCAGGCAGCCTTCTATTTTGCTCCACACATAGGGCGTGCAGTATTGTCCAATCTTCCGAGACCTTTGCAAAACTGCCATCTGCGGTGCATTTGAAGCGTTGTGCGCTGCTCGCTCGCTTGCCTAACCTCATGCTATGTCTGCACTGGCTGCGCCACTACGTCTTGAACGGCATCCACATCTGACGATTTTGCAAAGGTCTCCTTCTGTGTTGCGCGGCCCAGTTCAGGCGTCCAGCCGCTGCGGCAAAAAGCCGCCGCTCCGGTG
>JBHAET010000288.1:0-12499 GCA_041855705.1 Neisseriaceae bacterium | reverse complement strand
CTGCCCGACATCATCCGCGAAAGCGTGCGCCCGATGGAAAACATCGACGACATCAAGATTCTGCAAGTCAACGGCTTGGGCGGCGGTTTTGGCAGCACGGCAGCCGAAGCGGCGGCAGGTCAGCCCCAGGGCGGCGGCGCCTTGTCCGACCAAGTGGTCAACAGCGCCTTGCGCTATCGCGCCCAGGCACCGCTGGTGGACAGCCTGTTGCAGGAATTGGGCTTGAACGGCGGCGACATCAACGGCCTGACCCAAGGCCTGGGCCGGCAAGCGGCCGAGCCGGCAGCCAAATCGGAGTGATACCGGAAGATGTCCCATTGTGGGTCAGTCAGGTGCCATGGGTGCCTGACTGCCCAGGCTGCCTGAAAACCGTTTCAGGCAGCCTGATTTTTTTATGCCTGATGAGACTTTTGCAAAGGTCTTTTATGTCCGCTGCCGGCTTTGCCGCCACAATTCATAATCGCGCAGCGGCGGTACCGGCGGATTGAGGCAGTGCGGACAGATGCCGGTCACATCTTCGTCATCGTCCATTTCCAGATGCAGGGCGTTGGGATCGAAACGGCTCTGGGCAATCACCGCCTGCACCAGCGCCTGCGCCTCGATCACATCAAAGCTGAAACGCTGCACAATCTCGGCCAACAGCGCGGTTTCGTCATTGGCAAACTGGCGGCTGTGCTGTTCGATCAGGCGGCAGTAATCCGGATTGCCGATTTTTTCGGCGAGCAGAAGCGGGATCATGGCAGATGGGGTGAGGATGGCGGAGGGCGCACTATACCACAGCGCGGCGGGTGGCATAAATTTGCTGTATTGCACAAAAAAGCGCACAATACCGCGCATTGTGGTGGCGCACCCAGTGCCGTTCATCATCGCTCAAGCGGCCACCAACAGACCTTTGGCACAGGCAGAACGGCAAACCACAATGCCGGCGCCGCATTTAAAGCATTTCACCGTTATGGATTGGCATCGACCATGGATACTTCCCAACTGCATCCCGAAACCTTGGCCATTCGCGGCAGCAAGGCTCAAACCGAATACAACGAACACAATCACGCCCTGTTTCTCACCAGCAGCTTCATGTTTGACAGCGCGGCAGAAGGCGCCGAACTGTTTGCCAAAACCCGTCCCGGCTATACCTACAGCCGTACCGCCAACCCCACCGTATCGGTGTTTGCCCAGCGGGTGGCGCAGCTGGAACAGGGCGAGGCCGGCATCGCCACCGCCACCGGCATGGCGGCGATTCAGGCAGCCTTGCTCACCTTTTTGAGTGCCGGCGATCACCTGATCACCAGCCGCAGCCTGTTTGGCACCACCGCCGGTTACATCAGCGCCCATCTGACCCGTTTCGGCATTGAGGTCAGCTTCGTATCGCAAACCGATGTGGATGAATGGCGGGCGGCGCTGCGGCCAAACACCAAGATGCTGTTTTTGGAAACACCGTCCAATCCGCTGGGCGAAGTGGCCGATATTGCGGTGCTGGCGGCATTGGCCCATGATCATGGCGCCTTGCTGGCGGTGGACAACTGTTTTTGCTCGGCCGCGGTACAGCAACCGTTGCGCTTGGGTGCCGATTTGTCGATCCAGTCGGCCACCAAGGGCATTGACGGTCAGGGTCGGGTATTGGGCGGGGTGGTGTGCGGCAAGGCCGAATTGATTGATCAGGTGGCGCTGTATGTGAATGCCGCCGGCCTCAGCCTGGCACCGTTCAATGCCTGGGTGCTGATTGGCGGTTGCGAAACCCTGCTGGTGCGGATGGCGGCCCAAAACGAGCGTGCCTTGCAGCTGGCCCAATGGCTGCAAACCCAGCCGCAGGTACAGAAAGTGTATTATGCCGGTTTGCCCGAACATCCGCAGGCGGCGCTGGTGAAACGCCAGCAGCAGGGCGGCGGTACGGTGCTGGCATTGGAGGTGGCCGGCGGTCAGGAAGCGGCCTGGCGGGTGATTGATGCGGTATCGGTGTTTTCCAAAACCGCCAATTTCGGCGATGTCAAATCCACCATTACCCATCCGTGGACCACCACCCATTGCCGGATGAGCGCCGAGGACAAACTGGCAGCCGGCATTACCCCAGGCCTGATCCGCATTTCGGTGGGTCTGGAACACATTGCCGATTTGCAGGCCGATTTGGCGGCAGCCTTGCAGGCTGCCTGAAATCCGGAGCGGTTTTCGTCGTACAATGCGGGCTTGCGGTGGTGATTTCGATAAAAGGAAATATGGATGGATGAGGCACAATTTGCCAGCTGGGCAATGAAAATCTGCCTGAGCGTGCTGATTATTTTCCTGGGCTTTATTGTCTGGGACTTGGGCAAGAAATCACAGGCCGGCCGTTTTGGCACCTTTATCCTGTTTTTGGTGCTGGGGCTGGGGGTGATGGGCTTTTTGTTCAAGGAAACCCTGATCAGCCTGCTGATGCATTTCCGTTGATGGCGGATGGGCCGGCATGCTGCGCTATATTTTCAAACGCCTGTTGCTGTTGCTGCCCACACTGCTGGGCATTTTGGCGATCACCTTTGCCGTGATCCAGTTCGTGCCCGGCGGGCCGGTGGAGCAGCTGGTGGCACAAATCAACCACAGCCAGGGCGGCGGCGAAGCCGGCAGTGGCAGCGGCGGCAGTGCTTGGCAAAAGGGCGGACATCTGGGTGCCGAGCAAATTGCCGAACTCGACCGGCTGTACGGGTTCGACCAACCGCCGCTGACCCGTTTTCTCGACATGCTGTGGCGCTTTGCCCGCTTTGATTTGGGCAACAGTTTTTTCCATCACCAAAGCGTGGGCGAGTTGATCATCGACAAACTGCCGGTGTCGATGAGTCTGGGCTTGTGGACTTTCTTGCTGACCTACCTGATCTGCATTCCATTGGGCATTGCCAAAGCCTTGCGCGACGGTTCGCGTTTTGATGCGGCCACCAGCCTGCTGATTCTGGTAGGCTATGCCATTCCGCCCTTTGTGCTCGGTCTGGTGCTGCTGGTGCTGTTTGGCGGCGGCAGTTTCTGGGCCTGGTTTCCCTTGGGCGGCCTGACCAGCGACAACTGGGCCGAACTGGGGTTCTGGCAAAAAATTACCGATTATCTGTGGCACATGGTGTTGCCGATCACCGCCATGGTGGCCGGCAATCTGGCGGTGATGACGGTGCTGACCAAAAACGTATTTCTGGAAGAAATCCGCCGCCAATACGTCTATACCGCCCGTGCCAAAGGGCTGCCTGAACGGCACATCCTGTACCGCCATGTGTTTCGCAATGCCCTGATTCCGCTGGTGACCGGCTTTCCGGCCGCCTTTATCGGTGCCTTTTTTACCGGCAGCCTGTTGATCGAAACCCTGTTTTCGCTCGACGGTTTGGGCCTGTTGTCCTACCAGTCGGTGATCAAGCGCGATTACCCGGTGGTGATGGGCACCCTGTATGTGTTCACCCTGATGGCACTGGCCGCCAAGCTGCTGTCCGATTTGTCGTATGTGTGGATTGATCCGCGCATCCATTTTGAAGGGCGCGACCGATGAGCCGCGCCACCGACAGCCTGTGGCGCCGCGCCCGCCGCCGTTTCCGCCAACACCGCCGTGCCTGGCTGAGCGGGCAGTTGCTGCTGGTGCTGTTCGTGCTGTCGCTGGCCGCCCCCTTGTGGAGCAACGACAAACCTTTGTGGGTGTCCTACCAGGGCCAGCATTATTTTCCCTTGTTGCAGACGTATCACGAAACCACGTTTGGCGGTGACTTTGACACACCAGCCGACTATCTGGATCCCTACCTGCATCAGCGGCTCAGCAACGACGGCAACCGCATGCTGATGCCGCCCAATCCCTACGGGCCCAATACCCTCAACGATTTTGACGTGACCCCGTTTCCGGCACCGCCCGACAGCCACCACCTGTTGGGCACCGATGACCGCGGGCGCGATGTGCTGGCGCGTCTGGTTTACGGCTTTCGCGATTCGCTGCTGTTTGCACTGGCGCTCACCGCCATCGCCACCCTGATTGGGGTGCTGGTGGGGGCGGTGCAGGGCTATTTCGGCGGCAAAACCGATTTGTTGCTGCAACGTGTGCTGGAGATTTGGGGCGGTTTGCCGGAACTGTATCTGTTGATCATCCTGTCTTCGTTTTTCAATCCCAGCCTGCTGCTGTTGTTGCTGTTGTTGTCGCTGTTCAGCTGGATGGGCCTGTCGGACTATGTGCGTGCCGAATTCCTGAAAAACCGGCAAATGGACTATGTGCTGGCGGCCAAAAGCATGGGGGTTTCCGACCGGGCCATCATGTGGCGCCACATTCTGCCCAACAGCCTGACGCCGGTACTGGCGTTTTTGCCGTTCCGCATTTCCGGTGCGGTGCTGGCGCTCACCAGTCTGGATTTTCTCGGCCTGGGCGTGCCGGCCAGCCAGGCCAGCCTCGGCGAATTGCTGGCCCAGGGCAAGGACAATCTGGATGCCTGGTGGATCGGCCTGTCCGCTTTTGCCACCCTGACCCTCATGCTGTTGCTGCTGATTTTCATCGGCGAAGGTTTGCGCCAGGCACTGGATACCCGGCGGGGAGAGGGTCATGGCTGAATTGTTGCGGATTGAGCGGTTGAATGCGGCTTTCGGTGCGCATCCGGTGCTGCACGACGTCAGCCTGAGCGTGGCGGCCGGCGAAAAGCACGCCTTAATCGGCGAGAGCGGCAGCGGCAAAACCGTACTGGCCCAGGGCATCATGCAACTGAATCCCGAGGTTGCGCTTTCAGGCAGCCTGCGTTTCAACGGCCGTGAACTGCTGGGGGCATCATCATCAGCATTGCGCCGCATCCGTGGCCGTGAAATCGGCATGGTGTTCCAGGAGCCGATGAGCGCCCTCAACCCGGTAATGCCGGTGGGCAAACAGATTGCCGAAGTGCTGACCCTGCATTTGGGGCTGCCCCGGCGCAGTGCCCAGCAACGGGCGCAGGCATTGCTGGCCGAAACCGGCATCCGCGATGTGGCGGCCAAAGCCGAGGCGTATCCGTTCCAGTTGTCCGGCGGCCAGCGCCAGCGGGCGATGATTGCGATGGCGGTGGCGGCCGAACCGAAACTGCTGATTGCCGACGAACCGACCACGGCGCTGGATGTGGCGGTGCAGGCACAAATTCTCGAGCTGCTGGACCGTTTGCAACGCGAGCGGCAAATGGCGGTGCTCTACATCAGCCATGATTTGGCACTGGTGCGCCGTTTTGCCGATGGCATCACCGTTTTGCGTCACGGCCGGGTGGTGGAACAGGGCGCGGCGGCGGCCATTTTTACCCGGTCGCAACACGAATACACCCGATTGTTGCTCAATGCCCGACCACAGCGCCAGGTGCGGCCGGTGGCCGCGGATGCGTCTGTGGTGCTGGCCGCCGGCGATGTCGGTGTGAGCGTGCGCCAACAGCAAGGATGGTGGCGCAGCCGGATGCTGCCGCTGCTGCAACCGTTGTCCTTGCAACTGCGAGCCGGCGAAACCCTGGGTGTCATTGGCGAGAGCGGCAGCGGCAAAACCACACTGGCCAAGGCGCTGATGCGGCTGATGCCGGCTTCAGGCAGCCTGCAGCTGTCTGGCGAAGACTGGCGTCCCGCCCTGCGCCGGCAAATGCAGATGGTGTTCCAGGACCCGTTCGGGGCCCTCAATCCGCGGCTCACCGTGTTTGAAATCGTGGCCGAAGCCTTGCGCGTGTACGAGCCGAAGCTGGGGCTGGCCGAGCAGCAGCAACGCGTCATTGCCGCCTTGCACGATGTGGGATTGCCCGAGGACATTCTGGGCCGCTATCCGCATGCCTTTTCCGGCGGCCAGCGCCAACGCATCGCCATTGCCCGTGCCCTGATCGTGCGGCCGCGAATATTGGTGCTGGACGAACCGACCAGCGCCCTGGATGTACAGTGGCAGCAGCAGATTCTGCAACTGCTGGCCGATTTGCAGCAGCGCTATGGTTTGAGTTATGTGTTGATCAGTCATGATCTGGCGGTGATTCGCGCCCTGGCACACCGGGTACTGGTGCTCAAGGATGGCGCGGTGGTGGAGGCCGGTGATTGCGACACCGTGTTTGCCCGGCCCAATGCCGCCTATACACAAAATCTATTGCAGCATGCTTTGGCTTGAAATTTGCCGGGATTGGCCGTATCTTTAGCCCGGTCAGACAACCCCATCAACAAAAGGAAACCGATATGAGCAGCGAACTGATTGTCCACACCAGCGATGACGCATTTGAGCAGGATGTTCTGCAATCCGATGTGCCGGTATTGCTGGACTTCTGGGCGCCGTGGTGCGGCCCGTGCAAAATGATTGCCCCGATGCTGGACGATGTGGCCGCCGAGTATCAGGGCAAACTGAAAGTGGTCAAAATCAACATCGATGATCATGACCAAACCGCCGCCAAATACGGCGTGCGCGGCATTCCCACCCTGATGGTGTTCAAAGGCGGCCAGCAAGTGGCCACCAAAGTGGGCGCCTTGGCCAAAAGCCAGTTGCAGGCATTTGTGAATGCTTCCATCTAATTCTCATTGGATTGAGCAATAAAAAAACCGGCGTCAATGCCGGTTTTTTATTTTCTGGCAACACATGCCAGCGGAGACCTTGGCAAAACCGTCAGATGTGGATGCAGTTCAAGGCGTAGCAGCGCAGCGAGCGCAGACATAACATGGAATTAGGCAAGCGAGCGAGCAGCGCACAACGCAGAAATGTACCACAGATGGCAGTTTTGCAAAGGTCTCCCGCGGCCGCCATCAAATCAATGGGCGCCCAACACGCTTAACTGGCCGTGGGCCAGCACAAAGCGCCGGCGCGAAATCTGGTAGGGCGATGTGTGGCTGATTTCGTCAATCAGTGTTTGCATCTGGTTCAAGGCGGCAGCATCTTCCGAACCGCACAGCAGCAAGGTGTCGCGGGCCGGCACTGCCGTGACGATGCGGCCGGGCAGGGCGACACCGGCGCGTGCCAGAATCTGTTCGGCCTGCAGCACCAGGCTGGCGTCAAATGTCTGGTCGAGCATGATCTGGCACAGACTGTGATGGCGGCTGCGCACCAGTTGCACCTGATCGCCGGCATATTGTTGCAGATTGTCCAGCGATTGCTGGTAGAGTGCCGCCTCGTCGGCAATGCCGGCCCGCGCCAGCTCTGCGGCCGACAGTGCGCGCATGGTTTGGCCGCAATCGAGCATGTAGATCAGCATCAAATCCCCGGCCAACGGCCGGCTGAGCAGAGGTTCGGCCTCAGCCTCCCCGCCATCGGCCTGCATGCGGCGGATGGTTTCCAGATAGGTGCGGTTTTTCAACATCGGAAAAATCGCCTCACGGATGATGGGGGCCTGCTGCGGCCGGTCCAGCTGTCCGATGATGTGCTGGGCCTGTCCGATGATGACCGCCAATTGTGCCGGTTCACGGCAATATTGCTGGTAATGGTTGCCCAGATAGCAAACACCCTGGTTGCCGCCGGCAGTGATGATCCGCACGCTGCTGTCTTCAATGCTGCTGCCCCATTCGATGCGGGTGCGGGCACCGTGATTCTGCTCGGCCTGGCGGGCAAAGTGTTCGGTAAATTGCCGCCAGTCCAGCAATTGCGGCGGGCGGGCAAACCATTTTTTCAGCCAAGTCATCGCCTTTTCTCCCTTGTGCGACGGCTTTCAGGCAGCCTTCAGGCTTGAAACAACCATGGCTGTGCCTGTTTGCGCCGGGCTTCAAATGCCCTGATTTCATCGGCATGTTGCAAGGTCAGGCCAATTTCGTCCAGGCCGTTTAACAGGCAGTGCTTGCGGTGTTCGGTGATTTCAAAGCCGAACACTTGGCCCCCGGGCGTGGTCACGGTTTGCTGTGCCAGATCAATCTGCAAGCGATAACCTTCGTTGGCCGCCACTTCCTGAAACAACTGATCCACCTGTGCTTCGTCGAGTACAATCGGCAGCAGGCCGTTTTTGTAGCAGTTGTTGAAGAAAATATCGGCGAAACTCGGCGCGATCACGGCACGGAAGCCGTAATCGTCCAGCGCCCACGGCGCATGCTCGCGTGAGGAACCGCAGCCGAAATTTTTGCGGGTGAGCAGAATCTGTGCGCCTTGGTAGCGCGGCTGGTTGAGCGAAAAATCGGGATTGAGCGGCCGTTGGCTGTTGTCCATGCCCGGTTCGCCATGGTCCAGATAGCGCCATTCGTCAAATGCATTCGGGCCGAAGCCTGAGCGTTTGATCGATTTGAGAAACTGTTTCGGAATAATGGCGTCGGTATCGACATTGGCCCGGTCCAGCGGGGCCACCAGGCCGTTGAGGGTGGTAAAGGCTTTCATAGAATGACGAATCAAGGTTGGCGGTTAAACGGAACGGTGCGGCCGGGCCGCACCATCAACAGTGGCCGGGCACATGGCCCGGACCGGATGTTATTGGCTGATTTCCTGCAGTTTTTCACCCGTATTGCTCAGACCCTCGCCCACGGCGCGGCCACCGGATTTCACCGCCTCGCCGGCACGCTCGACATTGTGCGAGGTATCGGCCTTGGCACCACGCCAGGTGTTGCCACAGGCGGTGAGTGCCACGCTGGCAGCAATCAATAACAGGATGTTTTTCATGGTTTCACTCCTTATTACGGGTGGTTGCAAAATGGCCGGTCCGTTTCCGGTAGGGCTGTCGGCCAAACGGCGCGACAGGGAAAAATGAAACGCACCGGCCGTGCTCGGCGGACAAGATGCGATGATGGCAGATGTCCATAAACCGGCAGCCTGATTTTACCGCTTGCCGTTCAAATAGTCTGCATAGACCTGCTGGTAATGGCTGCCCATCTGGCAGTTGCTGATATCGCGGTAGGGAATGCGGCTCGGTTTCGGATACCAGCGGGCGGTGCCGCTAAACTCGAGGAGTTTGAGGTGGCGCCGTTTTACTTTGTGCAGCACCCCCATGCAAAACAAGGGGTCATCGCCGCGTTCGGCTTCCACAATCAGGTGGCAGCCGTGCTTGGCGTGCTGGTGATGCAGGCTGCGGAAAAAATGCCGCCACGAGCGCAAATCATAAGCATGCCGCCGCTGGATCTGCGGCAGCATATCCCGGCGCCGCATCAACCGGGTTTGGAAGGCGCCGGTACGGTCGCGGATGATGCGGGTGATGTCGGCCTTGTCCAACACCATCAGCCCGTCGGGACGGAGATCAACCATTCGATGCAACAGCAACAGTTTGTCCGATTCGTCCACAATCAGGCCGTACACGGTGCCCTTAATGCCTTGCCGGCGGATGCCGACAATTTCGGACCAATGCGAACCGGAGTGTTTGTTGGTCATGGCGCGTTTTCCTCATCAGGGGCGGGTCGGGCAGAATTTACCGGTACTGGCGCAAAATCCGGCGCAATTCGGGGCGGTATTCGCGGCAGAACGCCTCGGCCTGGCTGTGGTCGCGCTGGCCTTTTCCTTCGATCATCCGGGCGACCGGATGCTGACGTTTGAAGTCTGCCATATCGGCCTCACTCAATTCAAACATGCAGGCACTGGATGCGGCCAGGTTATTGAGCACACGAGTGGCCGCTTTATCGCTGCCGGCTTCCTGCTGCAAGGTTTGCAGGCAGAACCGGGTAAAGCCGTGCACAATGCTCAGGTCATGCATCGTGGCCAGGCATTGCTGCTTGTTCACCACCGGCTCGCCGGGGGCCGCCATCAATAGCGCCGGATACAGGGCGGCCAGACACAGCCAGCGCGACATCGTTTTCATGCTTCCTTCCTTTTCCTTGTGACGGTGCTGGCATGCAACAGCCTGCACAGCAGCTTGGGTTTCTTGTTTCAGGTAGCCACAATCTGTCAGCAGGCTGCCTGAAACCGGCTTTCGGGTGCTGTCTGGCCCGAAAGCATCAGTTCATCGGGGCCGTTCTGATGGCAGATCGCCGGAACTCGCGCAAAATCCGGTGCAATTCAGGAAGCTGCTCGCGGCAGAACGCCTCGGCCTCAACCTGGCTATAGCGGCGTTTGCCGTCTGTCCCCAGCACCCGGGTGACCGGATGCTCGCGGTTGAGGCGCGCCATATCGGCCTCGCTTATGTCATGGTCACAATTTTGCGTAAAGGCATTGAGTGTATCAATGACCGCTTGCCGGCTACCGGCTGCTTGTAGCAAGGTTTGCGGGCAGAGTTCGATAAAGCCTTGCAACACACCGAAATCGTGTATCGTCGTCATGCATTGCTGCCTGTTCGAAACCGGAGGGCGCTCTTGGACCGCGCGTTCGGCAAGACGGGCGCTGTCTTCTTTGGCGGGCGGTGCCGTGCCGCCGCAAGCGGCCAGACCCAAAGCGGCGGCCAGCAAAAGAAATTTTTTCATAAGTGCCTCCGCTGTACGATACAAGTTTTGAAAACGTTGAAAATATTCGCCAGTCTGCACGGTGCATGACACCCTTTTCAGGTAGTCCGAAACCGTCTTCAGGCTACCTGAAACGGTTTACAGTTTACAGGGTGCGCACATCGGTAAAGTGGCCGGCAACCGCGGCGGCTGCGGCCATGGCCGGGCTGACCAGATGGGTGCGCCCGCCGTTGCCTTGGCGGCCTTCGAAATTGCGGTTGGAGGTGGAGGCGCAGCGCTCTTGCGGCTCGAGACGGTCGGCATTCATCGCCAGGCACATCGAGCAGCCCGGTTCGCGCCATTCGAAACCGGCTGCGGTAAAGATTTTGTCCAAGCCTTCGCGCTCGGCCTGCTCTTTGACCAGACCGGAGCCGGGCACCACCAGCACACGGTTGACGTTGGCGGCTTTGTGGCGGCCTTTGGCCACGGCGGCGGCTTCGCGCAAGTCTTCGATGCGGCTGTTGGTGCAGGAGCCGATAAACACCACATCAACTGGAATTTGGTTTAACGGAGTGTCGGCGGCCAAGCCCATGTATTCCAGCGCGCGCTGCATGCCGCTGCGTTTGACCGGATCGGCTTCGTTGGCCGGATTGGGCACTTTGCCGTTGATGTCGAGCACCATTTCGGGCGAGGTGCCCCAGGTTACCTGCGGTTCGATATCGGCGGCGTCAAATTCGTAAACTTTGTCGAAAACCGCGCCTTCGTCGGACACCAGCGTTTGCCAGTAGGCCACGGCCTTGTCCCAATCTTCGCCTTTGGGCGCCAGCGGTTTGCCTTTCACATAATCGATGGTGGTTTGGTCCACCGCCACAATGCCGCTGCGCGCGCCGGCTTCGATGGCCATATTGCATAAGGTCATGCGGCCTTCCATGCTCAGGCTGCGGATCGCTTCGCCGCCGAATTCGATGGCATAGCCGGTGCCGCCGGCGGTGCCGATGTGGCCGATGATGTATAAGGCCACGTCTTTGGCGGTCACCCCGGGCTTGAGGCTACCTGAAACCTTAATCAGCATGGATTTGGATTTTTTGGCGGTGATGCACTGGGTGGCCATGGTGTGCTCGACTTCGGAAGTGCCGATGCCGTGCGCCAGCGCGCCGAAGGCGCCGTGGGTGGAAGTGTGAGAGTCTCCGCAAACCACGGTCATGCCGGGCAGGGTGGCGCCCTGTTCGGGGCCCATCACGTGTACGATGCCCTGGCCTTTGTCTTTAAACGGGAAATAGGCCAAGGCGCCGAACTCTTTGATGTTGCTGTCCAAGGTATCGACTTGCAGTTTGGAAATCGGATCTTTGATGCCTTCGTCCCAATGGTCGGTGGGGGTATTGTGGTCGGCGGTGGACACCACACTGTCGATGCGCCACAGTTTGCGGCCGGCCAGTTTCAGGCCTTCAAACGCCTGCGGACTGGTGACTTCGTGCACCAAGTGGCGGTCGATGTAAAGCAAAACGGTGCCGTCTTCTTCTTCGCGCACAACGTGGCTGTTCCAGAGTTTGTCGTAAAGGGTTTGCGGTTTCATGATTGTTGAATGTCGGTGGCAATAAAACAAAACGGGCTTCATTATGCGGCGGCGGCGGCGCGGCGGCAAGGAGTTTGTCTAAAAACCGATGCTTTTCAGGTAGCCTGGAACGGTTTAATGGCGAAATTGGACATAATGTCCAAAATATTTACCCAGCCAAACCGTGCCGGGGTAGGGCATTTGGGCTATAATGCGCCGTTCCGGCGCGCGCAATGGGCATCGGTTTGATTTTGACTTTCCAGACAAAGGAAATCAGCACATGAGTTTTCCCGCAGTGGCTGCCGAGAGGCTGGCCGATTTGCAAGCGTTCGAGCGCCTGATTCTGGCCGCGCAACCGCGCATTGAAGTATGGTTCCGCGATCAGTGGCGCGCGCACCGGCCGCCGTTTTACGGTTCGGTTGACATTCGCAATGCCGGCTACAAAATGGCCAGCATCGACATGAATCTGTTTCCCGGCGGTTTCAACAACCTCAATCCGCAGTTTTTGCCGCTGGCGGCGGCGGCGGCGCAAGACGCGGTTGAGCGGGCCTGTGCCACCGCCCGTTCGGTGCTGCTGATTCCGGAAAACCACACCCGCAATCTGTTTTACCTGCAAAATGTGCATGCCCTGAGCCAAATTCTGCGGCATGCCGGCTTTGAGGTGCGTTTGGGCAGCCTGAATCCGGAAATCACCCAGCCCACCGAATTTGAAACCGCGCTGGGCGATACCCTTGTGCTGGAACCGTT
>JBHAET010000287.1:0-7335 GCA_041855705.1 Neisseriaceae bacterium | reverse complement strand
GGTTTTTTGAGGAAAAATCCGCAGATGCCAGGCAAAAAGCACAGCAAGATTGAATATCTTGCGCGCATTTTTAACGCCGCAGCGGCGGATTTTAACCAAAAATACCGCCGCAACGCTTTCTGACTACACGACCTAACTCTATGTTATGTCTGCACTCGCTGCGCTGCTGCGCCTTGAACGGCATCCGCATCTGGCGGTTTTGCAAAGGTCTCACCCGGTAGTCAGCCGTGAACCAAGGGCAAAAGGGCGGTGTTTTGATCCGTTAGGCGTCCCGGCGGATGGGCAAATTAACCGCATCCGCCGGCAGTGCATCGGCTATAATGCCGCCATTTGGCTTTAGGGAACGGGAATGCAGATTGATTCGGCGTTGGAAGCCGCGCTGTGGTGTACCGATGCGGCCGAAAAATGCCGGCTCACCCAGGCATTGGCCGATCAGGTGGCCACTGCCGTGCAGTTGCAGCGGCAGGCCACTGCGCCGCTGGATTGTCGTTTTGCCGGCCATCCACCGCGTCCGGTATTGGTGCCGCCTTCGGCGGTGGCCGAACGCAAACTCAACCGGCGCGAGGGTTACGCGGCCATGTTGCATGCCATTGCCCACATCGAATTCAACGCCATCAATCTGGCCTTGGATGCAGCCTACCGTTTCCGCACCCTGCCGCCGGACTTTGCCCGTGACTGGATCCGGGTGGCGTCGGAAGAAGCCTTGCATTTCAGCCTGATGCGGGCGCGTTTGCAGCACTGGGGTTTTGATTACGGCGATTTCCCGGCGCACAACCATTTGTGGGACATGGCTTACAAAACCGCTTTTGATCCCTTGCTGCGCATGGCCCTGGTGCCGCGCGTGCTGGAGGCGCGCGGTTTGGACGTCACCCCCGGCATCCGGTGCAAAATCGCACAGCAGGGCGATGCAGATACCTGTGCCGTGCTCGACATCATTTACCGCGATGAAGTGGGACACGTGGCGGTGGGCAACCGCTGGTACGACTATTTGTGCCGCCAGCGGAATCTGGAGCCGGTGGCCTTGTTCCGCAGCCTGTTGCAGCGTTACGATTTGTTCGTGTTTCGCGGCCATGTGAATGCCGATGCACGCACGGCGGCCGGTTTTTCCGAATTTGAACTGGCGATGCTGGAGCAGTTCGAATTCGACCGCCAAAGCCATGGCCAGGCTGCGCGCCGCCTGGTCCCTTGATTGTGCAAAAGATGTACGGGCACCGTTGCCGGCGGCCTGTTCCGACACCATACGCGGCGATATGACCGCACTGACCTTATAAAATAGAAAGCCCACATCATGACCGTGAAAGCCGTTTTATTTGATTTGGATGGTACCCTGGCCGATACCGCCCTGGACCTGGGCGCCGCCCTCAACCGTTTGCTCAAGCGCAAGGGCTTGCCGGAAAAAGACATGGCCGACATCCGGCCGGTGGCCAGCCACGGTGCCAACGGCCTGATTCTTTTGGGTGCCGGCATTGGCAAAGACCACAGTGATCACAAATATTGGCGTGCCGATTTTCTGGCCGAGTACGAAAACGGCTTTGCCGATGCCACCGTGCTGTTTGACGGTGTGAACGACATGCTCTCGGCGCTTACCCGGCGCGGCATTGCATGGGGCATCATCACCAACAAGCCGCATGTGTTCACCTGCCGGCTGGTACCGCAGCTGGGTTTTGCCATTCCGCCGGCGGTGGTGGTCAGCGGCGACACCACCGATGAGCCCAAGCCCAGCGTCAAGCCGATGCTGTATGCCTGCGAACAATTGGGCGTGGCACCGGAAAACTGCTGGTATGTGGGTGATGCCGAGCGCGACATGCAGGCGGGCAAAAATGCCGGCATGCGCACGGTACTGGCCAACTGGGGCTATATTGCCGTCAGTGACCGGGTGGCCGATTGGCCGGCGGATGAGGTGATTGAGCGGCCGGGTGATATTTTGAATCTGCTGCCGCGCGCCTGATGGGCCGCCGGTGCACCGGCCGCTTGCGCTCAGCTGCGCGGATGGTGCCGGTTTACCCATTGCTTGAGCCGCTCGTTGGCAACATGGGTGTAGATTTGGGTGGTACCGATGTCGGCATGGCCCAGCAGCAGTTGCACCACGCGCAAATCGGCGCCGTGGTTGACCAGATGGGTGGCAAAGGCGTGGCGCAGGCCGTGCGGGCTTAAGTGGCGGATGCCGGCAATTTCGGCGTAGCGGCGTACCGAGAGCCAGGCCAGTTGGCGGCTGATGGTGGTTTTTTTTTGGCTGACAAATACCGCATCCAGCCGGCGGCCGGCCAGCAAGGCCGGCCGGGCGTCGTTCAGGTAGCGTTGCAGCCAGTAGGCGGCCTCTTCGCCCAAGGGCACCAAGCGCTGTTTGTTGCCTTTGCCGATGGTGCTGACCAGATTGCGGTTCAGGTCCAGTTCGGTGAGGGTGAGTGCCACCGCTTCGCTGACACGCAGGCCGGTGGCATACATCAGTTCGAGCAAAGCCTTGTCGCGCAGGCCGTAGCGGGTTTCGGTGTCCGGGGCGTTGAGCAGGGCGTCGATGTGTGCCTCGCTGATGATGTCGGGCAGCGCCCGGCCGCGTTTGGGGGCGCTCAGGTGTTCGGTGGGCAGATCGGGGCGCTGGCCGTATTGCTGCAACCAGCCGAACAAACGCTTGCAGGCCGACAGGGCCCGGGCATGCGAGCTGGTTTTCTCGCCCTCGGCAAACACCGCACCGGCCAGTTGGATGCTGTCGGTGCTGTGCCAGTCACTGCCGGCGGCATGCAGACGGCGTGCCACTTTCTCCAGGTCGCGCCGGTAGCTTTCCAATGTGTTGTGTGCCAGCTGTTCCGACAGCCACAGGTGTTCCAGCAAGCCGTCAATCGGTTGTTGCAGTTTGTCGGGCAGGGGCGGCGCGGCGCTTACCATGTCGCGCCCTCGTGTTGCAGCAGCCAGCGTTTCACCGACAAACTCTGTTCTTCATCGCCGAAACTGAAGCCGCCCAAGCCGTGCCGGCCCACCACCCGGTGGCAGGGTACGATGATGGGCAGCGGATTTTTGCCGCAAGCCTGACCCACGGCACGCGGTGCGCTGCCGATCAGGCGGGCGATGTCGCCATAGCTGGCGGTGTGGCCGTAAGGAATGGCGGCAATGGCCTGCCACACCCGTTGCTGAAAAGCCGTGCCGTGGGGCGATACCGGATGGTCGAAGTGGCGTAGGCTGCCGGCAAAATAGGCATCCAGCCGTTGCCGCCATTCGCCGTCAAGCAATACGGCCCAGGGCGGCAAGGTGTCGGCCCAGTGCAGTGCGCGCAAGGAGCCGTCGTCTTCCAGTTCCAGGCGGATCACCGAGCAGGGCGCGGTGTAGTAACGGTAGTTCACGGGATGGCCGTTCAGGCGTCGGTCAGGGCATCAAGCACTGCCTGGGCATGGCCGGCCGCCTTGACCTTGCGCCAGCTGTGCACCAGTTGTCCACTGGCATCCAGCACAAAAGTACTGCGCTCAATGCCCAGCACTTTCTTGCCGTACATGTTTTTTTCTTTGATCACGTCAAACTGGCGACACACCTGTTCGTCGCCATCGGACAGCAGGGTGATGCCCAGCTGGTATTTGCTCATGAAATTGTGGTGGCTTTTGACGCTGTCGCGCGAAATGCCGACCACCTGATAACCGGCTGCCTGAAACGCCGGCAACAGGGTGCTGAATTCCTGGGCTTCGGTGGTGCAGCCCGGCGTGCTGTCCTTGGGATAGAAATACACCACCAGGGGCAGGTGTTCGGCAGCCTGGAACAGCTCGCCGTTGTGATCGGGCAGGGCAAACAGATAATCGGACATGACAAATTCCCGAGGCAGAAACAGGCGGCCATTGTAATCCGGCAGTGCCCACTTTCCAAGCCTGCTGCCATTTGGTTGTCGCCGGCAACTGGCGATATAATGCGCGTTTTGTGTCCGGTGCGTGCCATGATAAACGGGTCTGACAGTGTTGGCCTGGTCCAACCGCAAAAATGGTCGTTTGACGAATCTTTCCGCCTGCAAAACGGCAGCTTGTTTCCGCATTTCGAATTGATGGTGGAAACCTACGGCCGCCTGAATGCACGCAAGGACAATGCGGTGCTGGTGTGCCATGCTCTGTCCGGGCACCATCATGTGGCCGGTTACCACAGCCCGGAAGACAAGCATCCGGGCTGGTGGGACAATATGGTGGGTCCGGGCAAGCCTTTGGATACCAACCGTTTTTTTGTAGTCGGGGTCAATAACCTGGGCGGCAGCCACGGCAGTACCGGGCCTCTGAGCCCCAATCCGTTTACCGGCAAGCCTTACGGTGCCGATTTTCCGGTGGTCACCGTGGCCGACTGGGTGAAAAGCCAGGCCCTGCTGGCCGACCGTTTGGGCATCGAGCAGTGGGCGGCGGTGATGGGCGGCAGTTTGGGCGGCATGCAGGCGTTGCAATGGGCCATCGATTTTCCCGACCGCATCCGGCATGCGCTGGTGATTGCATCGGCGCCCAAGCTTTCCACCCAGAACATTGCCTTTAACGATGTGGCGCGGCAGGCCATTCTCACCGATCCCGATTTTCACGGCGGCCATTATGCCGAACACGGCACTGTGCCGCGTCGCGGCCTGCGCATTGCCCGCATGATGGGCCACATCACCTATCTGGCCGAAGAAGGGCTGGGCAAGAAATTCGGCCGCCAGCTGCGGCAAACCCAGTACCGCTACGATTACGATGTCGATTTTGAAGTGGAGTCCTATCTGCGCTACCAGGGCGACAAATTCGCCAACGCGTTTGATGCCAATACCTATTTGCTGATGACCAAGGCGCTGGATTATTTCGATCCGGCGCGCGATTACGGCGATAGCCTGAAAGCGGCGCTGGCCCACACCCGTGCCCGCTTTTTTGTCGCCAGTTTCAGCAGTGACTGGCGGTTTGCACCGGAGCGCTCGCAGGAATTGGTGGATGCGCTGGTGGCCGCCGGCAAGCCGGTGCAGTATGTGGCCTTGCAGTCGCACCACGGTCATGATGCCTTTTTGATGGACGATGCGGCCTATATGCGGGCGGTGCGGATTTATTTCGACAATATTGCCGGGGAATTGCAGGCATGAAAACGGTTCAGGCAGCCTTGCGCGACGATTTGCAGCTGATTTACGACTGGATTGCACCCGGCAGCCGGGTACTGGATTTGGGCTGTGGCGACGGCGAGTTGCTGGCCGCGCTGGTGGCACAGAAACAGTGCAGCGGCTATGGGGTGGAAATCGACACCGACAGCGTGCTGGCGGCCATGAGTCGCGGCATCAATGTGATTCAGGCCGATCTGGAAGGCGGCCTGCAACGCTTTGAGGACGGCAGTTTCGACGTGATTGTGTTGAGCCAGACCATTCAGGCAATGCAAAACACCGAAACCATTTTGCAGGACATGATGCGGGTGGCCAGGCAGGCCATCGTGTCGTTTCCCAATTTCGGCTATTGGCAAAACCGCTTGCAACTGGTGTTTGGCGGCCACATGCCGGTTTCCGAACGCATGCCCTACCAGTGGTACAACACCCCCAACATCCATTGGTGCACCCTGCACGATTTTGACGCATTGTGTGCCAAAAACCGGCTCAATGTGCTGGAGCGGGCAGTGATGAGCGGCAGCCGCCGCATTACCCGCTGGCCCAATCTGCGCGGCAGTCTGGCTTTTTACCGGGTCGGTTGAGACGCCGGATGTGATGCAAACGGCAGCCAACGGCTGCCGTTTTTTGCTTTATGAAACCTTTGCAAAACCGCCAGATGCGGATGCCGTTCAAGGCGCAGCAGCACAGCGAGTGCAGACAAACATGAGCTTAGGCAAACGAGCGGGCAGCGCACAACGCTTCAAATGCGCCGCAGATGGGGGTTTTGCAAAGGTCTCTTTATTTCCAATGACAACGGGCGGCCAGTTGGCCGTCCGTTGGGCTGTCTGCCGTTTGGGCAGCGTGCATCTCAGGCGCCAAACACCTTCAAGCGTTCTGCCAGCGGTGCGAAGGTCTTTTCACCGGCCGCCGCCGCAATGCCGCCAAACACCATTTGCGCGCGCAAAGTCCAGCTGGCGGGGATGTCCCACTCCTGCGCCACGGCCGCGTCGATCAGCGGATTGTAGTGTTGCAGATTGGCACCGATGCCGGCCGCGGCCAGCGTGCTCCAGATGGCGTACTGGTGCATGGCATTGCTGTGCTCGGCCCACACCGGAAAATTGTCGGCATACAGCGGGAATTTGGCCTGCAAGCCTTTGACCACTTCCTGGTCTTCAAAAAACAGCACCGAACCGGCCACCGCCTTGAACAAGTCCAGTTTTTGCTGGGTGGTGGTAAATTGTTCGGCCGGCACAATCGCGCGCAACGCATCTTCGGCAAACTGCCACAGTTTCTCGTGTTCGCCGCCAAACAGCACCACCACGCGGGTGGATTGCGAGTTGAATGAAGACGGGGTGTGCAGCACGGCATGTTCGACAATGCGGGTCACCTCGGATGGCGGCAGCGGCAGGTTTTTGTTCAGGGCATACACCGAACGGCGGGTTTCGGCGGCTTGTTGCAAGGTCTGGTAAGTCATGATGGATCCTTCGGTTGGGTTGCGGTTAATCAAATGGAAGATGAACGCTTGTTTCAGGCAGCCGGCGGATGCCAACGGTTGGCCAAGGCCCAAGCCATGCTCGGATACAGAAACACCAAGCAATACGGGGGCACGGGTTTACCGCCGTTGGGCCGCGGCAGCACGGCATGAACCATCAGATGGGCCACAATGGTTCTAAGATCTTTGCCCCCCATCTGCGGCGCATTTGAAGCGTTGTGCGCTGCTCGCTCGCTTGCCTAACTTTATGTTATGTCTGCACTCGCTGTGCTGCTGCGCCTTGAACGGCATCCACATCTGGATATTTCGCAAAGGTCTCATTCTGCGTTGAAGCGCGGCCATGCTTGAGTGCGCGCAGTATAACGGTTTATAAACCGTTTCCATACTGCTGTTTTATTGATAGCACGTTTCCGGACTGGAAAATGAAATCCTGCCCGGGGCCTGTTGTCAGCAGGCTGCCTGAACCGTTTCAGGCAGCCTTGGTGGTGCCGGTTGATGCTGGTTGTGGGCTAATGATGGTGGGTGTGGGTTGTCTGTGGGTGCTGGTGTTCCGCTGCGGACACGCAGCAACCGTGTGCCGGATGGCCGTGTTGCGGCGGTTCGGCCTGTACCGTGACATGGTCGATGCCCAGTGCCTGCACGGCCTGCTCGACCTGCCGCACAATCTGGTACGCCTCGGCCACACTCAGGTTTTCAGCCACCACAATGTGGCAAGACAGGGCATGGCTGCTGCTGGTCAGGGTCCAGGCATGCAAATCGTGTACCGCCGCGACGCCGTCTACCGATACCACCGCTT
>JBHAET010000286.1:0-13594 GCA_041855705.1 Neisseriaceae bacterium | reverse complement strand
TAACCGATTTGTACAGTTTAAGTTTGGCGGCCATAGCGAGTTGGTCCCACGCCTTCCCATCCCGAACAGGACCGTGAAACGACTCAGCGCCGATGATAGTACGGATGCCCGTGTGAAAGTAGGTCACCGCCAAACACCCATTCCAAGCCCCCGCTTATGCGGGGGCTTTTTACTGCCAAGCGCAACAATAGTGAAGCTTTGAGGCTGCCTGAAAAGCGGCTGGATGCTTAAAAATTCACCCAAAGTGTTGAATTTATTGTGCTGGATGATCATAAGGATGACGATGTGAAACAAGCCAAGCAATACCGTTTTTTGCAGCAACAACAACACCGTTTTACCTTCTTTTGGGAAGATCGCAGCACAGCACCGGATGTGCCGGAACGGGCTTATTTTTATCGTTGGGCATGGCAGGCGTTCAAGGGTGAATACCGTCTGGCAAACATCAGTATTGTGCTGTGTGATGAAGCCGAGGCGCGTCAGCTGAATGCCGATTACCGGCAGAAAGATTATGCAACCAATGTGCTCAGTTTCGTTTGGGATGATGAGCCTGTGCCAGAATGGTGCCATTTGCCGCCAACCTTGCGTGGTGATGTGGTGCTCTGTCCGGCCGTGGTGGCGCGTGAAGCGGTAGAGCAGGGCAAGGATTTGCGGGCGCACTATGCCCATTTGACCGTGCACGGAATATTGCATCTGATGGGCTATGATCATCAGGAGCCTGCCGCTGCCGGGGTGATGGAAGCGCTTGAAATCCGCATCCTGAATCAGTTAGGATACGCCAACCCATATGCTGAGGATGAATTGTAATGGACGAAGGCGCCTCCAAGCCTGGTTTTTTTGAACGACTGGTCAGCCGGATTGCCGGCGATGCACCGGAAACTGCTGAAGAAGTGCTGCAAACACTGCGTCAGGCACACGAGCGCGATGTGTTTGATGCCGATACTTTGCAGCGTCTGGAAAATGTACTGGATTTTGCCGATTTGGAAGTGCGCGATGTGATGATCACGCGCAGCCAGATGGATGTACTCAAGGCAGATGATCCGCTGGAACGGATTATTGCGTATGCGGTGGAAACCAGTCATTCGCGTTTTCCGGTGATTGGCGAGGACAAAGATCAGATTTTGGGTGTGTTGCATGCCAAAGATTTGCTCAAATACTGGGCGCGTGCCGAACAATTCCAATTGGACAGTATTTTGCGGCCGGCGGTGTTTGTACCGGAAGGCAAGCCTTTGGGCAGCCTGCTCAAGACATTTCGCGAGCAGCGCAGTCATATGGCGATTGTGGTGGATGAATATGGCGGCACTTCGGGACTGGTGACCTTTGAAGATGTGCTGGAACAGATTATCGGCGACATTGAAGACGAGTTTGACGAGGACGACAGCGCCGACAATATTTTTGCGGTTTCTGCCGAGCGCTTTCGCGTGAATGCGGTGACGGAAATCGAAGACATCAATGCCTTTTTTGGTACGGATTATCGCAATGATGAAGTCGATACCATTGGCGGCCTGATTATTCAGCAATTAGGGCATTTGCCGGTGCGGGGCGAAAAGCTGAGCATGGGCAAACTGAATTTTACTGTGGCGCGGGCCGATGCTCGCCGTTTGCACACCTTGATGGTCACCATCAACAAGGATGTGCTGCCTTCATGATGTTTGGTCGGTTTCAGGCAGCCTAGGCTGCCTGAAACGCATAACGGTTTTCCGGTTGGTGCATGGACCGGTTTCGGGTGGTGTCAATCTGCTGTCGTGCGTTTGTTGGTGGCTCGCCGCTGGCCGAAGCATCTGGCAGATACCGCTTCATCATGGTGCGTGTTGGACACGCCAATCAGCCGCGGTGTGTTCATTGCGGCCATAAAGAAAGAACAGTATGGCTTTTGCATCTTTGTTGACCTTGTTGGACGATATTGTCAGTGTGCTGGATGATGTGGCGCTGATGACCAAAATGGCGGCCAAAAAAACCGCTGGGGTGGTGGGTGACGATTTGGCCCTGAATGCCAATCAGGTAACCGGGGTGGCCAGTGAGCGGGAATTGCCGGTAGTGTGGGCAGTGGCCAAAGGCTCGCTGATCAACAAGGTGATTCTGGTGCCGGCGGCACTGGCGATTTCATATTTCATCCCGTGGCTGGTAACACCGTTGCTGATGCTGGGCGGGGCTTATTTGTGTTTTGAAGGTGTGGAAAAGCTGTGGCACAAATGGTTGCAGCCGCATGCGGAAGGCTCATCGGTGATGACCGACGAATTGCTGGATGAAAAGGCCAAAATCCGCGGTGCGGTGCGTACCGATTTTATTTTGTCGGCGGAAATCATCATCATTGCACTCGGGGTGGTGGCGCAAATGGGCATGCTGCAAAAAGCCCTGGTGCTGTCGATTATCGCCCTGGGAATGACGGTATTGGTTTACGGGCTGGTGGCCGGCATTGTCAAGCTGGATGATGCCGGTCTGTGGCTGATGCGCCGGCCGCAATCCTGGTTACAGGCCTGTGGCCGTGGCCTGATTGCGGTGGTGCCATGGTTGATGCGCCTGTTGGCGGTATTGGGCATGTTGGCCATGTTTTTGGTGGGCGGTGGCATTGTGGCGCACGGTTTGCCGCCGCTGGTCGAATTCTTGCACCAGCACCATTGGGATCAGGGTTGGCAGTCAATGCTGGTCAATCTGGTGGTCGGTGTGGTGACCGGCGTGGTGGTATGCGCTGTGGTTTTGCCGCTGTCACGGTTGCGTGCGGCACGTCAGACGCAATCACATGGCTGAGCCAGCAACCATGAGTGCGTCTGTTCCGGTTGTGGCCGCCACATCACGATGGCAAGCTTGGCTGGCGGCAACCCCCGTGTATTGGGCACTGTTGCTGCTGTCGGCATTGCTGACCCCATTGGCATTTGCGCCCTATCGCTGGTATGCGCTGATGCCGCTGCTGTTCGGCTTGCTGTTGTTGCTGACCCATTTACGGCCGCAATGGCTGGTACGCAGTGCCTATGTGTGGGGCTTGGTCGCCTATACCGCACAATTTTACTGGATTGATGTGGCATTGCATGATGTGGCCGGTTTGCCGCAGCTGTATGCCTTGCCGTTGACCCTGTTGCTGCCGGCTTATTTGGCTCTGTATCCGGCGTTGGCGTTTTGGCTGCTGGAAAAATACCGTTTGCACCCCGGTTGGCGGCTGTTGCTGGTTTTGCCGCCGGTGTGGACCCTGACCGAATATTTGCGCGAGCAGGCATTGACCGGTTTTGGCTGGGGGGCGATTGGCTATTCGCAGATTGCGGCATCGCCCTTGGCAGCATGGGCACCGATTGGCGGGTTGCATCTGGTGACCTTAGTGACGGTGTTGGCAACGGCATTGTTGGTTGCCGGCTGCTGCTGGTCTGCACGCCGGAACCGCTGGTGGCTTGTTGTCGGTTTGCTGCTGTTGCTGTCGGTTTCCGGCTGGTTGAAGCAGCAGCGTTTTACCGAGCCGGACGGTACCACAGCCAGTGTGGCCTTGGGGCAGGGCAATATCGAACAAACCCTGAAATGGCAGCCGGAGCAAGTGGGTGCAACCTTGCAACGCTATTATGAGCAGGTAGCAGGCAGTCAAGCGGATATTGTGATTTTGCCGGAAACCGCATTGCCGGTGATGCGGCAAGATTTGCCGGAGGGCATCATCAACCAGTTTGCCGATCAGGCGCAACGCAACGGTTCGGCCTTGGCCTTGGGCATCGCGCAATATACGGCCGACGGAGAAGGCTATGTCAATGCAGTGATCAGCCTGGATGGTTATGACCCGGAACAGCCGGAGCAGATTCCGTTTTATGCCAAAAACCATTTGGTACCGTTTGGCGAATATGTTCCCTTGCCGGCACTGACCGGCTGGCTGTACCGGCACATGAATATGCCCCTGAGCGGTTTTACACCCGGCGGCGATGGGCAGTCACCCTTGCGTTTGGGCAATCAGCGGGTGGCGTTCAATATCTGCTATGAGGACAGTTTCGGAGACGAGTTGATTGCCTCGGCCCGTGAGGCCAGCTTGCTCGCCAATGTCAGCAATATGGCCTGGTATGGCGACTCGCATGCCATGGACCAGCATTTGCAGCAGTCGCAAACCCGGGCACTGGAACTGGGGCGTTATATGGTACGCGCCACCAATACCGGCATGACCGCCATCATTAATCCGCAGGGACAGATTACCGCCTTGCTGCCACGCAACAGCACTCAGGTACTGGAAGGTGAAATCGAAGGTTACCGCGGACAAACTCCTTATATGCGAATGGGTGGCAGCCTGCCGATAATGTTGGCCTTGGTGTTGTGGTTGGCACTGGTATATGGTTGGAGCCGTTACCGACCCTATCTGAATCATTGATGTTGGCTATGATTCAAATTATTCATACATAAATTTACCTATGAATCGGCAACTTGTTTGTGCTTGAAATGTCAAAGAAAAAGTTTGCAATCGGAGTTGTCGACTTCAGACAGCCTCGGGCGTGTCTGGTCAGATAACCCAATTGGCAGTACAATTCCGACTAATTCAGTAGGATTTTCCGTTGCGTGCGGATGAATCTGCAAACCCTTAAGGAGTGATATGAATCCAGCATTTGCATTGCCTGTACCCAGTGGTCACGGTAGCTTGGAGCAGTATATTCACACCGTGAACAGCATTCCCCTGCTCAGTGCCGAAGAAGAGCATGATTTGGCCGAGCGTCATCTGGCGGGTGATTTGGAAGCCGCCAAACAACTGATTTTGTCGCATTTGCGCGTGGTGGTATCGATTGCGCGCGGTTATGACGGTTACGGTTTGAACCAGGCCGATTTGATTCAGGAAGGCAATATCGGCCTGATGAAGGCGGTCAAACGCTTTGAGCCCAGCCGAGGTGCCCGTTTGTTCTCGTTTGCCGTGCACTGGATCAAGGCAGAGATTCACGAGTTTATTCTGCGCAACTGGCGTTTGGTGCGGATTGCAACCACCAAGCCGCAGCGCAAGCTGTTTTTCAATTTGCGCAGCATGCGCAAATCGATGGCGGCTTTGAGCGATCAGGAAGCTCAGGCAATTGCCGATGATTTGGGTGTGAAGCTCTCGGAAGTGCTGGAAATGGAGCAGCGGATGACCGGTAAGGACATGGCGCTGATCGGTGAGAGTGATGACGACGACAGCTATGCACCGATTGACTGGTTGGCCGATCATGACAGCGAGCCGACCCAGGTGCTGGCCAAAAAAGCGCACTATGCGCTGCAGACCGAAGGTTTGCAGCAGGCGCTGGCCAAACTGGACGACCGCAGCCGCCACATTGTCGAAAGCCGCTGGTTGGCGGATGACGGTGGGCTGACGCTGCACGATCTGGCCGGTCAATACGGGGTGTCTGCCGAACGCATTCGCCAGATTGAAGCCAAGGCAATGCAGAAGTTGCGCGGCTTTTTGAGTGAAGAGGCTGCCTGAAGTCGGGCAATTCAATTGTTGATTAAAAAAACCGGTACCCAATCAGGTACCGGTTTTTTGTTGGCTGAAGGAGACCTTTGCAAAACCCCCATCTGCGGCGCATTTGAAGCGTTGTGCGCTGCTCGCTCGTTTGCCTAACTCTATGTGATGTCTGCACTCGCTGCGCTGCTGCGCCTTGAACTGCATCCACATCTGGCGGTTTTGCAAAGGTCTCTGAAGATGGGTATTTTGCAAAGGTCTCCGGCTGTCTGAGGCTTGGCCGTATTTCTTACTCGGTCAGGGACAGCGAAAAATGGTGGCAGCTGATGTTGAAGCCGTGTTTCAGGTACAGGCGGTGTGCATCGCTGCGGCTGCTGCCGACCAGTGAGTCGGCATGAATGGTAGTGCAATGTTCGGCACGGGCAATTTGTTTCAGATGTTCCAATAGCTGTCCGGCATAACCGTTGCGGGTGGCGTCATCACTGGTCACCAAATCATCAATGTTCAGGTAGCGTCCGGAAGCAAAATTATGGCTGATGCGGAAACCGCACGCCGCCACCGCATTTTGCTTGCCTTCTTCAAAGACGCCAATCAGGCGATAGCCTTCATTGCGCTGTTGTGCTACCAGTTCGGCAAAGCGGGCGGCATCTCGGATTTGCGGACGCAAATGCAGCATTACGGCAAAGGCCAGCGGGCTGTGTTCGGCATCCAGTTCACGGATTTCGGTGTGGCGTCCGGTATCGGCAGGTGCATCGGCAGTCTCGGGTGCCACGGCTGCTGCCGTCTGCTCAGCCTGTTGTTGCTGTTGCAAGGCATCGCCCAAGCGTACGTCTTGTCCGTCTTCGCCGTGTTCTTCCAACAGGGCTTTGCAGTCCACAATCCGCAAATCATTGTCGTGGGCAAAATCCATCAAAAAGTGAAACATTGACTCATTGATTTGTTCCAGCTTGCGATCGACCGCCACGCAGCGCACGTTGTCGACCAAAATCGGCCGTACCCATTGGTGGTAGGACAGGCGGTTGCCTTGGTCAAAAGACGACAGAATGCCGCACAAGCGTTCGGACCAGTCGCTGGGACGAAAGGTTTTGCCGTTGCTGGTGATGCCTTGAATGACGATTTCGTAAGGATTGCAGATCAGCATGATGTTCTTTCTGGCCAAGCTGCCTGAATCCGGTGTGGCGGCAGGCAGCAGAGGAAGACGATGCCCTGTCCGTGCTTGCCGGCAGTGTGGCTGGCAGGCGACAGTGCGGGGTTTGGATATGGGCGGATTATACCCGAAATCGGCCCTGTACTTCAGCTGCCGCCGGCCGGAGATGGTGGCCGGCAGCCATGGGTTTGCCCATGGGAAGGCTGATGTTTGCATGGCAGCGGTATGGTTTGCATTGGCAAAACCAATGCAAATGTTTGGTCGGTGGCAAGAGTCGGAGTGGACAGGGAGCGACCTTTGCCCACCATTCCGCTGCGGTGCATCTGCAGCCTGATGTGGGGCTGGATGGATTGTTTATCCATTTGATCTGTCTGCATTTGCAGCATGGCCTGTAGCTGGGTCGGCATTTCCGGTTGGCTATTGGGTGCAGGTTTCGGAGGGTGATTTGAGGCGTGACCAGACAGGGCGTCTTGGTGTCAGCGGTAATTTGGGGTTTGTTTACATAAAAAATTGGAAAGTATGCCCAGGCAGAGCGGGGCGGTTATTGCATCTGCAATACTGATGAAAGCATAAAATTTTATGATGTTTTGTTTTATCAATATCAGATGTTAATAAAACATATAATTTGGTATTAAAAATCTTAAATAATACTTTTATGGCAATATTTTTTTAATTTGGCAGGTTTATTTTTTTGTTTTGATGTTATCTTTTGTGAAAATTTGATACATCTTTGCTAATTTTGAGGTTTGATGTATTGCTGTGCGGAATTTTGTTGCGTCGCAAAACCAAGCTGCAGTAAGGTAAAAAGACACGGCTGCGCTGGGCGGCAGCCGGTTTTTAATCCGTGGACGATGGAGAACGCGAAATGAAGCAAATCACAGCGATGATCAAGCCGTTTAAGTTGGACGATGTCCGCGAAGCACTGGCTGAAGTGGGGGTGCAAGGCATGACGGTGACCGAAGTGAAGGGATTCGGCCGTCAGAAGGGACATACCGAGATTTACCGCGGTGCCGAATATGCGGTGGATTTTCTCCCCAAAATCAAAATCGACATTGTTTTGGCCGATGACCTGGTGGAGCGGGCGCTGGAAGCTGTGGTTCAGGCAGCCTATACCGGCAAGGTGGGTGACGGCAAGGTATTCGTGCTGCCGGTGGAGCAGGTGGTGCGCATCCGTACCGGTGAGCGCGGCGAGGCTGCGGTGTAAGCCGCCGATGACGGCGGAACGGACAATCAGCGAACAATTGAAGGAACAATCATGAACAAAGCAGCAGGATACGGTGTGATGGGTTTGGGTTTGGGCCTGCCAACCGCGGCCATGGCCGCCGGTGTGGACTGGTGGCAGCCATTGAGCACCATCAATGGCGGCGATACGGCCTGGGTGATGACGGCGGCAGTTTTGGTGTTGTTCATGACCGTGCCCGGTCTGGCCCTGTTTTATGGCGGCATGGTGCGCAAGAAAAATGTGTTGGGCACCATGATGCACAGTTTTTCGGTGGCGGCCTTGGTGAGCGTGTTGTGGATGGTGATCGGCTATTCGCTGGCGTTTACGCCGGGCAATGCGCTGGTCGGCGGTTTGGACCGCCTGTTCCTCAACGGCATGAGCCTGGACATGGGGCGTGAAATGGTGACCGTGGCTCCGAATGCGGGTACGGTGCCGGAGAGCGTATTCATGTTTTTCCAAATGACGTTTGCCATCATTTCCACCGCCATTGTGACCGGTGCGTTTGCCGAGCGGATGAAGTTTTCGTCCATGCTGCTGTTTTCCGGCCTGTGGATGCTGCTGGTGTATGCGCCGGTATGCCACTGGGTGTGGGGTGGCGGTTTTATGGGTGCGGGCGGGGTGCTGGATTATGCCGGCGGTACCGTGGTGCACATCAATGCCGGGGTGGCCGGTCTGGTGGCGGTGCTGGTGATGGGCAAGCGCATCGGTTACGGCAAAGAAGCCATGGCACCGCACAATATGGTGCTGACGCTGACCGGGGCCGCCATGTTGTGGGTGGGTTGGTTTGGCTTTAATGCCGGTTCGGCGGTGGCGGCCAATGCCTCTGCCGGCATGGCGATGGCGGTAACCCAAGTGGCGGCCGCTGCCGGGGCGCTGACCTGGATGTTGTGCGAGCGGGTGGCCGGCCACAAAGCATCGGCCCTGGGTTTGGCATCCGGCGCGGTGGCCGGTCTGGTGGGCATTACGCCGGCAGCCGGTTTTGTCGGCCCGCAAGCGGCTTTGGCCATCGGGGTGCTGACCGCCGTGGGGGCTTATCTGGCTTCCGTGAGCCTGAAACGCAAGCTCGGTTATGATGATTCGCTGGATGCGTTTGGCATTCACGGTGTCGGAGGCATGATTGGTGCGGTATTGACCGGCCTGCTGTTCAGCAACAGCATTTTCGGCGGCGAGGCCAGCGTTGGCAGCCAAGTGCTGATTCAATTGAAAGACGTGGTGTCCACCGTGGTCTACAGCGGCATCGCCACCTTTGTCCTGCTCAAACTGGTATCGGTGGTGTGTGGCGGCCTGCGGGTGGATGAAGAACAGGAACGCATGGGTCTGGATTTGTCGGTGCATGGCGAGCGGGTGGAATAAACCCAGGCTGCCTGAAACGGGGGGCGGTCGGTGTGCCGGTGGATGGTGTGCCGATTTGCCCCCGGTTTTCCGTCAAACAATGCTTCCTGCGGCACGGTCAGTGACGGGCCGCCCGGTTACAAAGATTCTTTAATCTCCGATATGGTGCCATCTGCGATGGATTTTGCCCCGGCTGCCGGTCAGTCGGGGCATTTTTTTTGGCGGTCAATCTTCACACAAACTCCATACAGGCTCCAAATCCGGCAACGATACTGGCAGGGTATGGCTAAGGAGCTGAATCATGGAAAAACTATCGATTAAAGTTGTTGGCATTATCGGTTTGTGCCTGCTGTTTTGGGTCGGTTTGCTGGCAGTGTGGGGTGTGGTGCGCGAACGGGCGCAATATGCCGATGAAGTGATTGCCGGCATCAGTCGCGAGTATGTGGGTGAGCAGAAAATTCTGGCGCCGTTTGTGGCGGTGCCGTTGGAGCGGGTGGTTTGCCCTGCCGCCGCCGCGACGGCCAAGGCCGAGTCGTCTGCCGAGCCGCCGCCGAATGCGTCCTGTCCGCGTTCGGCCGGCTATTGGGTTTTGACGCCGCAACAAAGCGACTGGCAACAGCAATGGCAAGTGGATGACCAACGTTTCAAACGCGGGATTTATGCGGCCAAAAGCTATCAGGGGCGGGTGACGATCGCCGGCCGGCTGCGGGCAGATGTGCCAGATTTGCCGAAAGGGGTGGCAATCAATTGGGCGGAGGCGCGCTGGATGATGGCCGTGGCCGACCGTCGCGGTCTGACGGCGATGCCACAGTTGCAGCAGGGCGGGCACAAGCATGCGTTTGAATTGCAGGAGCTGGCAGGCGGCAGTGAAATCCGCTGGCTGAGTGCGCCGGCCGAGCTGGAGCCGGGACAAGAATCGAAATTTGATATTGCGTTTGATCTGGCCGGTACCCAGGCGCTGAGCATGATTCCGTTGGGTGAGGACAGTCGCATCAATCTGGAAGCCAATTGGCCGCACCCGAGTTTTTTCGGTGGCAACCTGCCGCAGGAGCGCAGCATGGATCAAACCAGTACCCGGGCCGAATGGCACAGCCCGGCCGCGGCCCAAGACAATGCCGCCCTGTTGCGCCACTGCATGCTGCAGCTGGAAAGCGGCACCAGTTGTCAGGTTGACTGGCAGAACGGCTGGACCGACATGGGGCTGCGCTTTGTCGATACCACCGACACCTACAGCCTGACCGAACGCAGCCTGAAGTACGGCATGCTGTTCATCGTGTTCACTTTCGGCACGTTTTTCCTGTATGAAGTGTTGCGCGATTTGCGCGTGCATCCGGTGCAGTACCTGTTGGTGGGTGCGGCACTGACGGTGTTTTACCTGCTGTTGCTGTCGTTTGGCGAGCAAATCGGTTTTGCCTGTGCCTATCTGGGCGCGGCCACTGCCTGTATTGGCCTGATTGTGTGGTATTTGCAGCATGTGTTTGCCAGCCGCCGGCATGCCCTGGGTTGCGGCGGTATGCTGGTGGTGCTGTATGCCGGCCTGTACGGTTTGCTGCACACCGATGAAAACACGCTGATCATCGGCTCGGTACTGCTGTTTGCCCTGATTGCACTGGCCATGTTCCTGACCCGCCATGTCGATTGGTACGCCGTCGGCAAGGCCAAAAAAGCGCAGCATGATGTGACGGATGGCCGTTAGGCCCAACGGCTGTACCAAAGCCGACGGTGACGGTACAGCACCATTTCCGCAAGCAATACGGTGCACGCTCTGCATCTGGCCGGGACAGACGGTTTTTCGGGACGGAGCAGTACCGTGTTTTTTTATCGTGTTGGGTCCGGCTGCGGTTGCCGCTGCGGCATGTGTTTGGGTACAGCGGCATCGGCAGGCATCTGAAGGTGACTTTGGTGACAATTGTTCAAATGCTTGAAAATTTCCTGCTCATTGTTTGGGTGTTGCTGATTTTGTGTCTTTTGCTGATTCCGGTGATCAAAATCATGGCCTACCGCAAGTCTGTCTATGCTGCTGTTGGCAGTCGGTTCGGGGCCCTGGGGGTGGTGCATGGCTTTGTGGCGCACGGATGGCTGTATTTGTCGATTGCCACCAGCAGTCACCAGCAGCACACAACGGCTTATGGCTATGCCTTGTCCCAACATTACGGCAGCCAGTTCCGGTATTGGGCGATATTGGTTGGCGGCATGATGATTGCGGTGGGTCTGGCGCAGTGGCGGCAGGCCAGCATGGAGCGGCTGTGGCCGTTTGTGTGCGGTTCCATGGTGTCAGCTGCCTTTTATGGTTTTGCCTTGACCGAACATTCCGACAGCCAGTTGCGGTATTGTGCCCTATTGGTTGGCGGCATGGTGGTTTTGGCTTGCCTGGTACCATGGCGGCAGGTCAGCATGGAGCGGCTGTGGCAATTTTTGTGCGGCTCTGTGGTGTCAACGGTTTTGCTAAACCTGCTGCCATTTGTGGTGGTGGCGTTTTTGCTCAACATCACCGGACTGTTGGATGGGCATTTGCGGTGGTTTGCCTGGCAGCGGGGCATTCCGTTGGATGCGGTTACCGAAATCAAGAGGCATCTGGTCAATACGCAACTGGGTACATCGTCTTACCTTTATTTGCTGGGATGGTATGGTTACGCTTGGCTGATGCTGCTGGCGTATTATTTTTGCCTGGTGTTGCGCGGCAAGATGGATCAGGAACCCCAGGCTGCCTGAAAAGCCGCCAACACCAACGGCAGCCTGCTGGCAATTGACGGCACTGGCGGCAGACATTACAGTGGCGGCCATGAACCGGAACACAGATTTGAGCCGCGGCCACGCCCTGTTGTGCCTGCTGATGGTGGGGGTGTTGTTTTACAGCAGCTACGGCTTTGCCAACTGGCTGACGGCCCGGCGCGTGCCGGTGCCGGAGGTGGTGTTTGGCTGGGAAGTGCACATTCCGTTTTGGGCCTGGAGCATTGTGCCGTACTGGAGCTTGAACCTGCTGTATGCCGCTGCTTTTTTTGTGGCGCGCAGCCGCGCTGAATTGTACCGTTATGTGGCGCAGCTCATCATGGCCCAGTTGCTGGCAGTGGCCGGCTTTTTGCTGTTCCCGCTCACCTTTGGCTGGCCAAAACCGGCCGCCGACGGTGTGGCCGGCTGGCTGTTTGCTTCGCTGGCGGCATTTGACCAGCCGTATAATCAGGCGCCGTCGCTGCACATCATCCTCACCATGGTGGTGGGGCGTTTTTATTGGCATCGTCTGCCCAAGCCGTGGCGTCTGCCTTGGCTGGCGTGGCTGCTGCTGATTGGCGTGTCGGTACTCACCACCTATCAGCACCATTTCATCGACATTCCCACCGGAGTGGCGGTCGGCGCCCTGATCTGGTGGTGGTTCCCGCAACAAGGCCCCGCACCCTGGCAACGGCGCTTGCAGCCGCAGGCGGCGCACCGGCGCTGGCTGGCGCTGTATCTGGCTGCCGCCGTGGTGTTGGCAGTGACGGCGTATTGCTGGCGGGGTGTGGGCTGGTGGTTGTGGTGGCCGGTGTTGTCGCTGTTGCTGTTGGCAGTTGCTTATGCCGGCTTGGGCGCCAATGCCCTGCAAAAACAGGCCCATGGCCGCCATGCGCCGGCCACTGCACTGTTGCTGTGGCCGCTGTGGCCGTTGTGGCGTTTGAACATGGCCTGGTGGTTGCGTCGTGCGCCGCTCAGCACCGACATTGGGCAAGGGGTGCGCGTGGGCAGCATTCTGGCGGCCGGCAGTGATGATGCGGTGGTGGATGTGTGCGCCGAATACCCGTTGCTGCGGCCGGTGGCCGCTTATCGGGCGGTGCCGATGCTGGACATGGCACCGCCGGAAAGCCGTGATTTGGCCGCCGCGGCCGCTGCGGTGGAGACTTTGCGCCAGAGCGGCCGACCGGTGTTGCTGTGCTGTGCCCTGGGCTATGGCCGCAGTGTGGCGGTGGCGCTGTTGTGGCTGTGGCGTTATGGCGGCTGTGGCAGTTTGGCAGAAGCGGAAGCGCATTTGCGCGGCTTGCGGCCGCAAATGGTGTTGCCACCGGCCACCCGGAGCCGGATTGAAGCGGCGTTCAGGCTGCCTGAAACCCTGTGATTCATCAAACGAGTGTATGATGCCGACCGATATTCATGTGCTGACCAATGAGGCAGATCGCGCCTTGGCCGCAACCACGGCCCAGCTGCTGGCCGCTGCCTGGCCCTTGCCCTGTTGTGCATTGTTGCTGCTGGCATTGTCGGCCGGCAGTTGGGCGCTGACCGGTGCGGCGGTGCATTGGCCGGCAAGCCTGATGTGGCTGTGTTTCGCGGCCGGCGGCGTGCTGCACTGGCGGGTGTTGCTGGATGCGCGCCTGCTGGCGGCGTTTGCCGATGGCCGGCTGCAACCGGCCCAACTGGATGCGGCGCTGGATGCCCTGGGCTTGCGCTGCGGGCAAGCGCCCCGGCCGATGGCGGCACGCTGCCGTGGTGCCATGCGCTTGCTGGCTTATGCCGCCGTGTCGGTGGTCGGGCAGCTGCTGTTGTTGTG
>JBHAET010000285.1:0-5755 GCA_041855705.1 Neisseriaceae bacterium | reverse complement strand
ATACGAGCCATCCTGTATCATTTCTGGTGGTGCGCGTGGTGCGTGTAGTGCCGATTTGCTGGCCGCAAAATACGTGGACGAGAATGGTATTGAGCTGGTTGTCTACAAACCGGATTGGAAGATTGGACGCCATGCCGGATTGCTCCGCAACGAGACGACTATTGAAAATGCAACGGATGTCGTCGCATTCTGGGACGGGAAAAGCAAAGGGACCATGCATTCGATCTGCCTTGCTCGCGAGAGAGGTGTGCCGGTGAATATCGTGATGTTTTGAATAAAAATACAAAAAATCCCCGTGAATACGGGGATTTAAGATTTGGAAATTATTCTCTCATTTTCTGCCAATTCTTATTCATTTTCATTGCGTATCATGCTGAGACCTTTGCAAAACCCCCAGATGTGGATGAAGTTCAAAACGTAGCAGCACAGCGAGTGCAGACATAACATAGAGTTAGGCAAACGAGCGAGCAGCGCACAACGCAGAAATTCGCCGCAGATGGGTATTTTGCAAAGGTCTCATGCTGTATTTGGCTTGATGAATCTGCGAAAAATCAAAATGGTTAAGAGGGTAGCAGTGTATGCCTCCGGTATTGTGATGCAATCTTTTGCATTGTAATGAATTGTGTTGGTCATCTCCGTTTGTTGAGTTGAGGCTGCCTGAAAACCGTTGTCGTGCTGACAAGTGCTTTCAGGCAGCCTCGAATGGTTTGCGAATGATCACCGGTTTAAAAGCAGTCGCCGGGCACCCGCACCGCGCCTTCCATGATGATGCGGGCGCTGCGGCTCATGATGGCTTTGGTGACCGTCCATTCGCCCTGGTGCTGGCGGGCTTGGGCACCAACGCGCAAGGTGCCGGAGGGGTGGCCGAAGCGGACTGCTTCGCGTTCGCCGCCGCCGGCGGCTAGGTTGACCAGGGTGCCGGGGATGGCGGCGGCGGTACCGATGGCCACGGCGGCGGTGCCCATCATGGCGTGGTGCAATTTGCCCATGCTCAGGGCGCGCACCAAGAGATCGACATCGGCGGCGGCCACTGTTTTGCCGCTGGAGGCGGTATAATCTTGCGCCGCGGCCACAAACGCCACTTTGGGCGTGTGCTGGCGGGTGGCCGCTTCGGCCAGGTCGCGGATCAGGCCCATTTTCAGGGCGCCGTGGGCACGGATGGCTTCAAAGCGTGCCAGTGCCTCGGCATCGTTGTTGATGTCTTCCTGCAATTCGGTACCGCGGTAGCCGATGTCTTCGGCACGGACAAACACAGTGGGAATGCCGGCGTTGATCAGGGTGGCTTCCAGTGTACCGATGCCAGGCACTTCCAGTTGGTCAATCAGTTTGCCGGTGGGGAACATGGCACCGCCGTCTTCGCCCTCGTCGGCCGGGTCGAGAAATTCGAGCTGGATTTCGGCGGCGGCAAAGGTGACGCCATCCAGTTCGAAGTCGCCGGTTTCCTGTACCTGGCCGTTGGTGATCGGGACATGGGCAATGATGGTTTTTTGAATATTGGCCTGCCAGATGCGCACGGTGCACAGGCCGTTTTGCGGAATGCGGGCCGCATCCACCAGGCCGGCATGGATGGCAAATGCGCCCACTGCCGCCGACAGGTTGCCGCAGTTGCCGCTCCAGTCGACAAACGGTTTGTCGATTGAAACCTGTCCGAACAAATAGTCAACATCGTGACCTGCCCGCTCGGAGCGGCTCAAAATGACGGCTTTGCTGGTGGAGGAGCTGGCATTGCCCAGGCCGTCAATCTGCTTCCCGTAGGGGTCGGGACTGCCCAGCACCCGCAGCAGAATGCGGTCGCGCGCCGCGCCGGGCACACGGGCGGCTGCGGGCAGGTCGTCAAGCCGGAAGAACACGCCTTTGGAGGTGCCGCCGCGCATATAGGTGGCCGGAATGCGGATTTGGGCTGCAAATGTACTCATCGGTGGGGTCCTTTGTCTGGGGTGAATCGGCGCTGCCGGTTGGCGCGGCAAACCGGTTTCAAGATGATGTTTCTGACGGTGCTTATTGTAGCGTAAAATGCGGTGGTCTCAAGGATGTGTCCCTGCTTGGTCATGTAAGCGCCGGATGCGGATTGTTTGATTTAAACCAAGATGCCAGAGACATGATGGGCGTATGATGATGCGGCTGCGGCGCGACAACATGAAGGTTTGGCCGCATGCCGACACACATACATCCGATTTTACTTTACCTGCCCATAAGGGGAGCATGATGAGTTTTTTGATTTGGACACCCGATCTGGATACCGGCATTGAGATGATTGATGAACAGCACAAACAGCTGGTCGAATACATCAATCAGGTGTACGAGGCCAACCAGAGTGGTGACCGTGAACAGGTTGGCGAAACCATTTTGCAGCTGATCGAATACACGGTGAAGCATTTCACCGAAGAAGAAGCGCTGATGGAGGCGGCCGGCTATCCGTTGCTCAAACCGCACAAAATGGTGCACCAGCGCTTTGTGGACAAGGTGGCGCAAATGCACGACCGTCATCAGAGTGGCATTGACACCGCCGATGAATTGCTGGGCATGTTGCAAACCTGGCTGTTCAGTCACATCCAACACAATGATCGCGGCTATCTGGATACCGTGAAGCGCTATTTGCGCGGTGAGGCACCGCCGGAGGCCAAAACCGAAGCGACTGCTGCGCCGGGAGAAGAAAAATCCCCCACCGGCTGGGCCACCGGCCGCTGAGGGTGGTACCCGTGCCGAATTTTGACTGAACCGTGTGCGGGGCACACGGTTTTTTTATGGCAGACAAGCCGGTATAGTGGCGTGTCATCATCCCTTTATCCCTTTTCTGAACAGGAATTGCGTCATGAGCGAAGCCGATCAAATCAATGCCTGGCTCAACGAGCACCGGATTACCGAAATCGAATGCATGGTGCCGGACATGACCGGTACCCCGCGCGGCAAAATCATTCCGCGCAGCAAATACAACCCGGCAGAGGGCATCCGCATGGCCGAGGCGGTGTTTACCCAAACCGTGACCGGTAATTATCCGGAAGCCGATTTTTGTCCCGAGTCCGATCCCGATATGCGCCTGCTGCCGGATGCAGCAACCCTGCGCATCGTGCCGTGGGCGGCGGAGCCGACGGCGCAAATCATTCATGACGGTGTGCGTTTTGACGGTACGCCGGTGTCGCTGGCACCGCGCAATGTGCTCAAACGGGTGCTGGCCGAGTATGAGAAGCTGGGTTTGCGGCCGGTGGTGGCGCCGGAAATGGAGTTTTATCTGGTCGATGTCCAGCCCGACGAAGACCTGCCGCTGGTGCCGCCGGTGGGACGCACCCGCCGCACCGAGGCGGGGCGGCAGAGTTTCAGCATCGATGCGATGAACGATTACGACGATATTTTCGATGTGATGTACGACTGGTGCGAAGCGCAGGGGATAGGGGTGGATACCCTGATTCACGAGATGGGCCCGGCGCAGATGGAAATCAATCTGGACCACGGTGACGCGCTGGCGCTGGCCGATCAGGTATTTCTGTTCAAGCGCACCATCCGCGAGGTGGCGATCCGCAAAAACATGTATGCCACCTTTATGGCCAAGCCGATGCAGGGCGAGCCGGGCAGTGCCATGCACATCCACCAGAGTGTGGTGGATATTGCCAGTGGCCGTAATGTGTTCAGCCAGGCTGATGGCAGCGCCAGCGAGCTGTTTTTCCAGCACATTGCCGGTTTGCAGACCTATTTGCCGGCGGCAATGCCGTTTTTGGCGCCGTATGTCAATTCCTACCGCCGTTTGAGCCGTTTCAGCATGGCGCCCATCAATCTGGAATGGGGTTATGACAACCGTACCTGCGGCCTGCGTGTGCCGCAGTCGGATGCGGCGGCACGGCGGGTGGAAAACCGGCTGCCGGGGGTGGATGTCAATCCCTATCTGGCCTTTGCCGCCAGTCTGGGCGCCGGTTTGTTGGGCATGCAGCAAGGCTTGCATCCGAGTGAGCCGATTGTCGGCAGCGGTTACAAGCGGCCACAGCAATTGCCGCGACATTTGGATGATGCGGTGGAAGCGCTGCTGGCTTGCGAACCCTTGCATCAATTGCTGGATCCTTTGTTTGTGCAGTGCTATGCCGCCATTAAAGAAACCGAATTTGAAGAGTTTTTCGAAGTGATCAGCCCGTGGGAGCGGCGCTATTTGCTGTTGCAGGTATAAGCGCGTCACCGAATGGACGATGTATGTTCTCTGGCCGGTGCCGCCAGGTGCGCATTGCCGCACGGCATCGGCGCGGCGGATGCCGTGTCCGCTCTCAACAGGCCAGCCAATTGGCTATATAATGGTGGCCGCTTGTCAAACCCGAACCGTCATCATGGATCAAAACCTGCTTGATTTGCGCGGCCTCAAGTGTCCGCTACCCATTCTGCGCACCAAAAAAGCGCTGGCTGGCATGGCCGCCGGCGCGGAAATCACCGTATTGGCCACCGATGCCGGTGCGCCCGATGATTTTGCCGCTTTCTGCCGCCAAACCGGCCATGTGCTGCTGGCATCCACCGCTGAGAACGGTGTGTTTACCCTGGTGCTGCGGCACAAATAGGCCGGCCACAGGCGCAACACGCATGATGATCCGCAGCCTGCATACCGTAGCCGCCCTGGGCGGCTTCCTGTTGTGTGCCGGTGTATCGGCACGCACCGATTACACCCCGGCGCAATACCTGCAAAACTATGCCTTCAGCAGTTGTCTGGCCCAAGTATTCGCCGACAGCCCGGCGGGGAAAGATGCGTCGGCGGCCGCCGGCGGTTATCTGGAGCTGGGCAGCCATGCTGCCGAAGCTTATACGGCGGTACGACGGCTGGCAGCGGAATATGCGGCCCGAACCTACCACAGCAAACAGGGCAGCCACATCGCCCTGCACACCATGAAATGCATTGATCTGTTTCACAGCCCGGCCTTGCAAACGCTGATCGGGCAGGCCGAAGCAGAGCGATGCCGCCATGCCGATGAGGAACCTCTATGCAAACCCTGACCATGATTCGCCCCGATGACATGCACCTGCACCTGCGCGACGGCGAGGCGCTCAAAGCCGTGTTGCCTTATACTGCCCGCCAGATGGGCCGTGCCGTCATCATGCCCAATCTGAAACCGCCGGTGGCGCAGGTAGCGGATGCGCTGGCCTACAAGCAGCGCATTCTCGACGCCCTGCCCGAGGGCAGCCGTTTCGAGCCCTTGATGACGCTTTATCTCACCGACAACACCACCCCCGAAACCGTGCGTGCCGCCAAAGCCGCCGGCATCGTGGCCTTCAAGCTGTATCCGGCCGGCGCCACCACCAATTCCGATGCTGGTGTCACCAACCTGTTCAAACTGCTGCCCGTTTTGCGCGAAATCGCCGCCCAAGATTTGCGTTTTCTGGTGCACGGCGAAGTGACCGATGCCGAGGTGGATATTTTCGACCGCGAGGCGGTGTTCATCGAACGCATCCTCAAGCCGGTGCTGGCCGAAGTGCCGGATCTGAAAGTGGTGTTCGAGCACATCACCACCGCCGAAGCGGCGCGGCTGGTGTGCGAGGCCGGTGACAACGTGGCCGCCAGCGTGACCCCGCAGCACCTGCTGCTCAACCGCAACGATTTGCTGGTCGGCGGCGTGCGCCCGCACCACTACTGCCTGCCGGTGCTCAAGCGCGAAAGCCACCGCCAGGCTTTGGTGGCGGCGGTTACCGGCACGCAGGCGCACAAATTCTTTCTGGGCACCGACTCGGCGCCGCACCTGCAACACACCAAGGAAAACGCCTGCGGCTGCGCCGGCATGTTCAGCGCGCT
>JBHAET010000284.1:0-6413 GCA_041855705.1 Neisseriaceae bacterium | reverse complement strand
TTTCTTCATCCAGGGCGGCAACCACCGCCTGGATTTGGGCGGTGCTGAGCGTGCCTTCACCATCGGTCAATGCCACCGTACCGTGATTCTTGCCATTGAGCCACAATGTCAGCGGACGGTTTTCATTGTCGTCTTCAGTGGCTACCTGAATGTCTGCTTTGACTGCGGCATCATCACCGGCCGGGCGGGTCAAAAGCAGCGACACCGGTGCGGCAGTGTCCTTGTCCGAGGCATAACCGGCGGCACGGCAGGTGCCGGTATTGTCACACACCAGCAGCCAGTCCTGTTGATAAAAACTCAGCCCGTCTACCCCCTGTGCCGCCACCGGCAAGGCCAGCAGCAGCCCCAAGCAGACACCACCCGCATAAATATCCTGTTTTCGCATGCTTTGCTCCTGAAAGATCAAGATTCCTAGGGTCTATTGACAATTAACCGGCGAAGTGGTTTTTTGAGGTAAAAAGCGCAGCAAGGTTGAATACCTTACGAGCATTTTTAACGCCACAGGCGGGAATTTTTGACCAAAAACACCGCCATTGTGTTAATTGTCAACAGGCCCTAGCCACCAGCAGAACCACCCGCCAGACAAAAACAGCAGCCTGAAGGCTGCTGTATCCGCATCAAATCCGGTTTATTTCAAAGGCTGCATGTTCATTACTTCCATCAGGAAGTTGGTAAATGCCGGGTTGTTTGGCTTGCTGCTCATATTCGGCCAGCGTTGCTGCCAGCCGCGCAAGGCATTTTGAATGAACATTTTTGACTGCGCGCCACTGATGGCTCCGCGCTGGCTGTCCACTGCTGAACGCAGATAAACTTCATACATGCTGTCGTCCACCGCATTGCGGCCGACCAGATTGATGCGAAACCGGTTCAGTGCTTGGGCTGCCTGGGTTTTGGTCAGCCGGCCCTGCTGCACTTGAATGCCCAAACGGGTTGCTTCGTCACGAATTTTGGAAACATCCGACCAATGGCTGGCCTTAAGCTGATAACCGCTGTCGGCACGCGTGCCGCCTTGTTCCGGGAATACGATTTTGGGAACGTAAACCGAGCTGCAGCCGGTGAGTGCGGCCAGCAACACAAGCAGGGAAAGATTTTTTTTCATGATCTGCAATACGCGCGAGTAAAGTGGAAACCGAAACCAACAGGCCGCAAACACGGCCTGTTGGTGATTGGGTGCGCATTTTACCGCAATTTGCTGCGTACGGGCAGTTTTTCGTCATCAACTGCCTGTTTTTAAGAGACCAGGTCTTCAAACAGTGGAGTGGAGAGATAACGCTCGCCATAAGACGGAATCACCACCACAATCAGCTTGCCGGCATTTTCCGCTTTTTTCGCCAACTCCAGTGCCGCCCAGATGGCAGCGCCGGAGGAAATGCCTACCAGCACGCCTTCCTTGGCGGCTGCGGCACGGGCAGTATCAAACGCTGCCTGATTCGGCACCTGAATCACCGCATCGTAAATCTCGGTGTTCAGGATTTTCGGCACAAAACCGGCGCCGATGCCCTGAATCGGGTGCGGCCCTTTGGCGCCGCCGGACAAAACTGGAGAAGCTTCCGGCTCAACCGCATACACTGCCACTCCCGGTTTTTTCGCTTTCAACACTTCGCCAACACCAGTGATGGTGCCGCCGGTACCTACGCCGCCGACAAAAATATCGACTTGGCCGTCGGTATCGCGCCAGATTTCTTCAGCGGTGGTGCGGCGGTGCACTTCCGGATTGGCGCTGTTTTCAAACTGCTGCGGCATGAAATACTGATCGGGATTGGCTTCCACCAAAGCTTGGGCGCGGGCAATCGCACCGCCCATGCCTTCCGAACCCGGAGTCAGAATCAACTCTGCACCATAGGCACGCAGCAGCATGCGCCGCTCCTTGCTCATGGTTTCCGGCATGGTGATCACCAGCTTGTAGCCGCGGGCAGCGCACACCATGGCCAAGCCAATGCCGGTATTGCCGCTGGTCGGCTCCACAATAATGGTATCGGGCTTGATTTTACCGGCCTTTTCTGCGGCATCGATCATGGCCACCGCAATGCGGTCTTTGACGCTGCTGCCGGGGTTGAAAAACTCCAGTTTGGCCACTACCCGGGCCGGCAGGCCTTGGGCCAGATTTTTCAATTCCACCAGCGGGGTGTTGCCAATGAGTTCGGTAATGCTGCCTGCAATATTCATGTTCAATCCTTACATTTAGATGTGAAGACCCCACCGTGGCGGCAGAAGGGCCACCCAGCACTGCCACAACCGGCAACTGCGGCCGGATGATGGGTCCGATGCCGTGCGATGGTACGGCCTAGCACGACAAAAGCCAAATAATTTCTGGCTTCATGTTTACAACCGGCGGCTATATGGCTTAGCCAAGCGCTAATGCCGGCCGCCATGGTGCCGGCGCACGCGGCGGCTTGAGACGGCGAGCGGGCTTCGATTATACTGCCACCCCATCCGCATGGCAGAACTTTGACCTGACACAAGACAAAGACCTACTGTTTGCGGCATACTCGCCGGCCGCCGGTTTTTGGCAAGGCCGGTATTTTACGCAGCAGGCGCACACAACCGATTTCAAGGAGGCAGCCGTGACCGAACCGGCCCAACAACTCACCACCCTGATGCCCAAGGGCAATTACAAAGGCGCCATCATCACCGCCGTGGCCGCACTGCTGGCCTATTTGCTGTATGTTGCCCTGCCGTTTGAGGCACATGCCAAAATGGGGCTGGCCATTTTGCTGTTCGTGGCCATTCTGTGGTTTACCGAAGCGGTGCACATTACCGTCACCGCGCTGATGGTGCCGGTGCTGGCAGCGGTCAGCGGCATTCCGGACATGGATACCAAGGCAGCTTTGAGCAGTTTTGCCGATCCGATCATCTTCATTTTCTTTGGCGGCTTTGCCCTGGCCACTGCCCTGCACATCCAGAAGCTGGACCGCAAAATCGCCCTGTGGCTGATTTCGCTGTCACGCGGCAGTATGCTGCTCTCCGCCCTGCTGATCATGGCGGTAACTGCCTTTTTATCGATGTGGATCAGCAATACCGCCACCGCCGCCATGATGTTGCCGCTGGCCATGGGCATGATGGATCACTTGGACCGGGAAAAAGACCGCAAAACCTTTGTGTTTGTGTTGTTGGGCATTGCCTACTGCGCCAGCATCGGCGGTTTGGGTACGCTGGTGGGTTCGCCGCCCAATGCCATTGCTGCCAAGGCTTTGGATTTGGATTTTGCCGGCTGGATGAAATACGGCCTGCCGATGATGCTGATGTTGCTGCCGGTGATGCTGATTTCGCTGTATGCGGTGCTGCGGCCGGATTTTTCCGGCGGCAATGCCCGTGCCCTGCAACAGGAGGACATTCCGTGGACTCCAGTACGGGTACTGACCCTGCTGCTGTTTGTCTGCACCGCCTTGGCGTGGATTTTCAGTGACACCGTAAAAACCACCCTCGGCGTGACCAATGCCGACACCTTTATTGCCCTGTGCGCAGCCGTATTGGTGGTGGTACTGGGCTTGGCCAGCTGGAAGGATGTGGCCGCCAACACCGACTGGGGCGTGCTGATGCTGTTTGGCGGCGGTATTGCCTTAAGCGGCTTGCTGCAAAAATCCGGCGCCTCACTGGTGTTGGGCCAGCAAATGGCCTCGGCCTTTGTACTTGCCCATCCGCTGGTGGTCATTTTTGCGGTGGCCACTTTCATTATTTTCCTCACCGAATTTACCAGCAACACCGCCTCGGCGGCCCTATTGGTGCCGATTTTTGCCAGTATTGCCACCCAAATGGGGCTGCCCAAGGAGGTATTGGTGATGGTGATCGGCATCGGTGCCTCCTGCGCCTTCATGCTGCCGGTGGCCACTCCGCCCAATGCCATTGTGTTCGGCACCGGCCTGGTGCAGCAGCGCGACATGATGCGGGTGGGCATGCTGCTCAATGTGTTGAGCATTCTGGTGGTCAGCATCTGGGCCTATGTCTTTTTGATGTGATTTAGGGTCTGTTGACAATGAACGCAACGGCGGTGTTTTTGGTTAAAAAAACGCTTCACTGCTCAATTGTCAACCGATCCTGGGCTACCTGAAACCGCCGCCAATACCCATAATGGCCCGGCAATTGCTTGTGATGCGGCCAGCAATCCGTCCGTGCCATCACTGTTTTAAGCAGATCACCGGCAGTCGGCAGATTGCCCTTCTCACCACTTTCGGGAACCACATGACCATGTCCAAACCCCTGTTGTGGCTGGCGGCGCTGCTGCTGTCCGGCCTGGCCACCGCCCAAACCGCCACGCCGTCTAAACCGCCAGCCGAGAAACCGGCAACCACCGCCACCGTACCGGCAGCACCGGTCGGCCGGGTGGTGTTGCGCCTGGGCTCATTCAACAACCAGAACCTGGCCGAACGCCATCTGGCCGAACTGGCAATGCTCGGCGTGCAGGCGCAAATCGACAATATTATTGTGCAGGAAGCACCGATTTACCGGGTACGGAGTGCGGTGATGGAACGCAGCGAAGCGCTGCGGATTCAAGAATTGCTGCGGGCCAACGGCGTGTCGTCATACATGACCCTGACCGAATAAAACCGCTGCCCACAACCAGGCTGCCTGAAAATACCCGACAGACTGTTTTCAGGCAGCCTCGTTTGATAGATGTCTCAGATGCGGCATGACCACTGTTTTTTAAGATCAGGTTAAAGCCCGCCGGTCAGGTTTCGCCGGATGGCGGCTTTGGTATAACATGCCGGTTGTGTCCCAGTCTGTTGAGTCACCATGCCCCTCACCATCACTGCCGGCAGCGACTGGCTGTCGTTTTTCGAATCACTGTTCACGCCCCAAACCTTTACCAGCCGCCTACTGGAGCGCAGCTTCAGCAGCAGTGTCGGCTGGCTGGAATTCGGTCTGTGCCTGTTGCTGCTGGCCGCCACCTTCGTGCTGGCCAAGCTATTGTGGCGCCCCAAAGCCGCCGACATCAGTGCCAAGCGGCGCTTTTTCCGCCACATTCTCTACCGCATCCTGTGGCCCGTATTGTTGCTGGCCGCCAGCATCGGTACCCTGTACCTGTGGCAACGCTACAGCCAGTATCCGGCCGTATGGTTGCAATTGCTGGTATTGGCGGCTCGCTGGATGATTCTGATCCGCCTGCTGCTGGCGGTATTGCACACCATCGTGCCCAACAACCGTTTCAGCTCCACCTTGGAACGGTCGCTGGCCGGGCTGTTGTGGGTGATGTTTTTGTTGTGGCTGACCGGCTTGGACGATGTGATCATTGATTTTCTGCAAAGTCTGGTCATTCCCTTGGGCTCGGTCAAGCTGAGTGTTTATACCCTGCTCACCGGCTTGGTGTCGGTGTGCGCGGTGGTGGTGGCCGCGCTGTGGGTGGCCTCAATGGTCGACAACCGTCTGATGCAGGTGCAGCGGCTGGATCTCAATCTGCGCATCGTGCTGTCCAAGGTGGTGAAAACCCTGCTGGTGCTGATGGCGGTGCTGATGGCCCTGCCCATGGTCGGCATCGACCTTACCGTGCTGTCGGTGTTTGGCGGTGCACTCGGCGTCGGGGTCGGTTTGGGGCTGCAAAAAATTGCCAGCAACTACATTTCCGGCTTCATCATCCTGTCCGACCGTTCCATCCGTATCGGCGACCGTTTGAATGTCAACAACTTCACCGGTTATGTCACCCAGATTACCTCGCGTTTTGTGGTGTTGCGCAGTGCGGCCGGCGCCGAGGCACTGGTGCCCAACGACAATTTTATTTCTTCCACCGTCATCAACGAGTCTTACACCGCCAAGGCTTTGTGGACCAGTCTCGACATTCAGGTTGCCTACGATACCGATCTGCCGCAGGCACTGGCCATCATGATTGAGGCGGCCGCCATGCAGGAGCGGGTTAGCCAGGACCCGGCCCCCAGCAGTTTTGTGGTGGCATTTGCCGATTCCGGCATCAATCTGCAATTGGGGTTTTGGGTGGAAGATCCCGAAAACGGTTTTCTGGGACTCAAATCGGCCATCCTGCTCGAAATCTGGCATCGCTTCAAGGCCGAAGGCATCGAATTTCCGTTTCCACAACGCGAGGTGCGCCTGATTCAGGAATCCGGCCCGGAAGCGGCACAGGAGGGGTCAGCCACATGACCACGCAGCCTGAACGCCCCTACAAACGACCGGTATCGGTGCTGGTGCTGCTGTACAGCCCGGCAGGACGTGTGTTGCTGTTGGAACGTGCCGACAAGGCTGGTTACTGGCAATCGGTAACCGGCAGTGTCGAAGCCGGCGAAACCCCGTTTCAGGCAGCCTTGCGCGAAGTGGCGGAGGAAACCGGTTTTGTCGCCTCGCCGGATGCGCTGTGTGACTGGCACTATTGCAGCGAATACGAAATTTATCCGCACTGGCGGCACCGCTATCCGCCCGGCACTACCCGCAACACCGAACATGTGTTTTCGCTGTGCCTGGCCGAAACC
>JBHAET010000283.1:0-2900 GCA_041855705.1 Neisseriaceae bacterium | reverse complement strand
GGGCATTGATCCGGCTCTCCCCCGGCAACAGTAAGGTCCCCACCGGCTCGCCCTCCGTCAGGCGCAGCAACACCTGTTCGGCATGACCGGAAGCAATGCAGGTGGCGGCACCGCTGCACGCGGCACGCTTGGCGGCCATCACCTTGGTGTACATGCCGCCGGTGCCGATGCTGCTGCCGGCCCCCCCGGCCATGCTCTCCAGATCCGGATGTGCCGCCTCGATCCGTTCGATCAGCCGGGCATCGGCATGGCGGCGCGGGTCGCGGTCGTACAAGCCGTCCTGATCGGTGAGGATGATCAGGGCATCGGCCTCGATCAGATTGGTCACCAGCGCACCCAGGGTGTCGTTGTCACCGAGCTTGATTTCGTCGATGGTGACGGTGTCGTTTTCGTTGATCACCGGCACCACCCCTTTTTCCAGCAGGGTGCGCAGGGTGCTGCGGGCATTGAGGTAGCGGGTGCGGTGGCTCAGGTCTTCATGGGTAAGCAGGATTTGGGCGGTGTGGATGCCCAACGGGGCGAAGGCGGCCTCATATGCCTGCGCCAAGCCCATCTGGCCCACCGCCGCCGCCGCCTGCAATTCGTTCAACGCCTTGGGACGGGCGGCCCAGCCCAAGCGTTTGATGCCCTCGGCAATCGCGCCGCTGGACACAAACACCACATCAATGCCCCGTGCTTTCAGTTCGGCAATCTGTTCCGCCCAGTTGCGCAGTGCCGCCGCATCCACTCCGTGGCCGCCGTTGGTGACCAGGCTGGAGCCCACTTTCACCACCACGGTGTCCACCCGTTGCCAATCAAAGGTTTTCATGTTGTTTGCCCGCCGCTGGTTCATTCCCGATGTTTGCCGTGCCAGAAATAGCGCCACACAAATGCCGGAAACGCAAACACCGCAAACATCAGCACGGTGACCACATAAAAGGTGACGCCCTGCGGATGCACGGCGCCGGCCCGCGATTCCAGCACATAGGCCAGAGCGCCGACCGCCACGTAGGCCGCCGCCCATTCCAGCAACTGATGGCCGAAATGTTTGCGTTTGAGCGGCAGCACGCCAAACAGGCGGTGACGGATCACAAATGGCAGATTGGCCAGCACCAGTGCCAGCAGCAGCAAAACCAACATCGATGCATTCATGTGCCCAGATTCCGGAAAATGCGGGCGCCCTGCGCCCAAAAGCCGCATCATACCATTGCGGCAGGGACGCAAGCCAGCCGCCGGCCGAACGCTTGGCAAAACCAAGGCTGAGACCTTTGCCAAATATCCAGATGCGGATGAAGTTCGGGGCGCAACAGCACAGCGAGTGCAGACATATCAGACAGATGGGCAAACAAGCGCGCAGCACCCTAAAGGGTATAAACTGACAACGAAGAAATTCGCCGCAGATGGGTTTTTGGCAAAGGTTTCAGGCTGCCTGAACAGCAAAACCACATGTTCAGGCAGCCTGAGGGATGATGCTCGGTTGATGCGACCGGTTACAGCACTTCAATCAATCCGGCCGCGCCCATGCCGGTACCGATGCACATGGTGACCATGGCATAGCCGGTTTTGCCTTGCTGGCGCAGGCCGTGAATGGCGGTGGCGGCACGGATGGCACCGGTGGCGCCCAGCGGGTGGCCCAGGGCAATGGCACCGCCGTTGGGGTTGACCCGCGCCGGGTCCAGATTGAGGTCGCGCATCACCGCCAGTGCCTGGGCGGCGAATGCCTCGTTCAGCTCGATCCAGCCGATGTCGGCCAGCGATTTGCCGGCGGCTTTCAACACCGCCGGAATCGCTTCCTTGGGGCCGATGCCCATGATTTCCGGCGGCACGCCGCGCACCGCAAAACCGGCATAACGCGCAATCGGGGTCAGGTTGTAACGCTTGAGCACCGCTTCGCTGACCACCAGCAGGGCGCCGGCACCGTCGGACATTTGCGAGGAGTTACCGGCCGTCACGCTGCCCTTGGCGGCAAACACCGGCTTGAGTTTGGCCAAACCTTCCGGCGAGGTGTCGGCGCGCGGGCCTTCGTCGGTATCGCACAGTTTGCGGATTTCGGTGGCCTCGCGGCGCGCCAGGTCGGCACTACGGTACACCGCCTCAATCGGGCTGATTTCGGCCTGGAATTTGCCCTCGGCAATCGCCGCCAGCGCCCGGCGGTGGCTTTCCAGCGCGAACGCATCCTGATCTTCGCGGCTCACCTGCCAGCGCTCGGCCACTTTTTCGGCGGTCAGTCCCATGCCGTAGGCAATGGCATAGTTTTCATCGTTGGCAAAAATGGCGGGGTTGAGCGACACTTTGTTGCCCATCATCGGCACCATCGACATGCTTTCGCTGCCGGCGGCAATGGTGATTTCGGCCTCGCCGGTGCGCACGCGGTCGGCGGCAATCTGCAAGGCATTGATACCGGACGAACAATAGCGGTTGATGGTGATGCCGGACACGGTGTCGGGCAGGCCGGCCAGCAGCAGGCCGATGCGCGCCATGTTGAGACCCTGTTCGGCTTCGGGAAAGGCACAGCCGACCACCACATCGTTGATTTCTTTCAGGTCAAACGCCGGCACTTGGCCGATCACGCTTTTGATCACATGCGCCAGCATGTCGTCGGGACGGGTGGTGCGCAACATGCCGCGCGGTGCCTTACCCACCGGGGTGCGGGTGGCGGCCACAATATAAGCATCTCGTAACTGGGTCATGGGGTTCTCCTGGGAGGTTTCAGGTAGCCTGAATCGGTTTCAGGCCAAAACAAAAATCATTCGGTACCAGGGTCTGTTGACAATTAACGCAACGGCGGTATTTTTGGTCAAAAATCCCCGTCTGCTGCGTTAAAAATGCTCGCAAGATGTTCAACCTTGCTGCGCTTTTTGCCTGGCATACGCGGTTTTTACCTCAAAAAACCCCTTCGCCGGTCGTTGTCAACAGACCCT
>JBHAET010000282.1:0-11339 GCA_041855705.1 Neisseriaceae bacterium | reverse complement strand
CCGGAATCGCCGCCGGCACAGCGGTGCTGTCTTTCTGCTGGCGCTGCCAATTTTGATAGGCGTGATACGCCAAAGCACCCAACGCCGCCATTGAGCCGACCTGCACCAGCTTGCGGCTGCTTTTGTTTTTAAACAGCATGCCGGCCAAACCGGCGGCCGCAGCCCCGCCACCCAGTTTGCGCAGCCAGTCGCCCTGGCTGCCTGAAGTACGGCCCTGCTGGCCGGCGGCGCCCAAAACCTGGTTGATCAATTGGTTGAAATTCATGAGAATCCTTTCCTGAAGTTGTTGCGTCCGTGCCCAAATGGCCATCATTGCCAGCCCGGCGGCATCACCGTTGCCAACACGCGCTTACATGGGTCTGCCGCGGACAAACACAAGCCGCCGGAGCATGTAAAAAAATGTCACCGTTCTTCGATACCGGATTTTGCCCAAGTTTGCCCTTGTTAAAAGCGGCTAACCGAAATGTGTAGTTCAATACGCCACGCCGCTTTTGGGCGTTTTTCCAACACACAAGGAACACATCATGCACGCATCTTGGGCAGCTTTTCTGGCGGTGCCGGCCGCAATTGTGGCACCGTATGCCGTTGCCGCTCCGGCCGCACACCCGGCACAAAAACAATTACAGCAAAACGTGGATCAGGTTCTGGCCGTCGCACGCAATGGCAGCCTGAGCGAACAGCAGAAAATCCGCCAGATTGAGCGTTATGCCGACACCTACCTTGATTACCAGCGGATTGCCGCCCTGGCCGTTGGCCAGCCGTGGCAACGTTTCTCGGCCCAGCAGAAAACCGAATTCATCGCCGCCTTCAAGGAAATGATGGTGAAAATGTACGCCAAATCGGCACTGATGGGCGCGGCCGATGCCAAGGTGACCCTGTTGCCCAAGCTGGTGGACAACCAGCAAAACCGGGTGGAGGCCTTTACCGAAATCCGCACCAAATCCGGCGCCAAATACGAAGTCGGCTATCAATTGTATAAAGTCGGTTCGGTGTACAAGGTGTACAACATCCGGGTCGATGGTACCAGCCTGGTGACCGTATACCGCAACCAGTTCAACGAACTGATCAACCAGAAAGGCATTGACGGCACCATTGCCACCATGCGCGCCCAAGGTTTGCGCAAGGTTGACTGATTCGCCGACAATCCGGTGTATTCACCCCCACAAAACCACAGGCTGCCTGAAACGATTTTTCAGGCAGCCTGTGGTTTTTGGGACATCACCCTAATCTGCGGCGTATTGGAAACCTTGTCCGAGGATGCCTCTCAAAGTGCCATCCGTTCGCCTGACCTTTGTTGTATTTGACCGGTTGGCACCCGTAATGTGTGCGCCACAGCTCTATTGTGAGCGGCCTCCACATCCGGGCGCCTGCAAAGGCCGTCATCCACGCATCGGCTTCATACTGCCTACGCCAGCCGGGCCCGCTCCTCATGAATCGCCGCCAATGCCGTGCGCAAGGCGGTCACGGTGGCGGGAATGTTTTGCAGCTTGTCCAGGCCAAACAGGCCAATGCGGAAACTGCTGAAATCGGCCGCCTCGCCCACCTGCAACGGCACACCGGCGGCAATTTGCACACCGTGACGGGCAAAGGCTTTTCCGGTTTGCAGATCCGGGCTGTCGGCATAGCACACCACCACACCGGGGGCCGCATATTCCTCGGCGGCCACACTGGTATGGCCGTATTCGGCCAACAAGGCACGTACGGCCCGACCCAGCGCCCACTGCGCCGCTTTCAGATGATCAAAACCTATGGCCTCTGCTTCGCGCATCACATCGCGCAACACCAGCAAACCATCGGTCGGCATGGTGGCGTGATAGGCATGGCCACCGTTTTCATAGGCCTGCATGATGTTCAGCCATTTTTTCAAATCGCAGGCAAAACTGTTGCTCTGGGTGGCCTCCACCCGTTGCCGTGCGGTCTCATTCAACATCACCAGACCGCAACAGGGGGTACTGCTCCAGCCTTTTTGCGGGGCACTGATCAAAACATCAATGCCCAGCGCGCGCATGTCCAGCCAGATCGCACCGGAAGCAATGCAGTCAATGACCAGCAAACCACCCACCGCATGGGTGGCTTCGGCCAGGGCTCGAATATAGTCATCCGGCAAAATCATGCCGGAAGCGGTTTCCACATGCGGGGCAAACACGAGTTGCGGCCGCTGTTCGGCAATGGCCGCGGTAACCGTTTCAATGGCGGCCGGGCTGAACGGCTGGCCTTTTTCCGGGGTATGTGCCGGCATCACCGTCACTTCGTCACTCAAGCGGCCGGTATCCAGGATTTGGGACCACCGGAAGCTGAAAAAACCATTGCGCACCACCAAACAACGGGCATTTTGCGCCAGCTGGCGGGCCACTGCCTCCATGGCAAACGTCCCGCTGCCGGGCACAATTGCCACGGCATCGGCATGGTAAACCTGTTTGAGCAGGGCAGAAAGGTCACGCATCACACCCTGAAAACGGGCAGACATGTGGTTGAGCGCGCGGTCGGTATACACCACCGAATATTCGAGCAAACCGTCGGGATTGACGTGGGGCAACAAGGCAGGCATGATCTCTCCTTTGTACAGACAGTGAGTCGGATGGGATCGATTGTGGCTGAAGGCGGCCATCGGTGCAAGTCCCGGCAGCGGCACGGCCATGCCGCTTATCGGCTATAATGCGCCCTGTTTTGATCGAAGCCGCCTGTGCGGCCAGCATAGAGAGTACACATGTTTATTCACCCCCGCTTTGACCCGGTGGCGTTTTCGCTGGACCCCCTACCCTTGGCCGTACGCTGGTACGCCCTCAGCTACATTCTGGCCTTTGTGCTGTTCATGTGGCTTGGCCGGCGGCGGATTGCCCAAGGACACACCGTGTTTACCCGCGAAATGCTGGATGATTTACTCACCTGGGGCGTGTTCGGGGTCATCATTGGCGGACGGCTGGGTTATGTGCTGTTTTATAAAGCCAGCACTTATCTGGCCGATCCGATCAGCATTCTCAAAGTTTGGGAAGGCGGCATGTCGTTTCATGGCGGCTTTCTCGGTGTGCTGGTGGCACTGGCCCTGTTCGCCCGCCGTCATCACCTGAGTTTCTGGCAAGTGTCCGATTTCGTGGCCCCGCTGGTACCACTGGGTTTGGCCTCCGGCCGGTTGGGCAATTTTATTAATGGAGAGCTGTGGGGCCGGCTCACCGATGTGCATGCCTGGTGGGCGATGGGGTTTCCGCAAGCACGCCACGAAGACTTGGCGCGGCTGGGTGAACAGCCGGAACGCTGGTTGCCGGTCTGGCAACAATACCAGATGCTGCCGCGCCATCCGTCACAACTGTACCAGTTCGCACTGGAAGGGGTGGCCCTGTTTGTGCTGTTGTGGCTGTTTGCCAAAAAACCGCGTCCCACCGGCCAAGTATCGGCCCTGTTTTTGATCGGCTACGGCCTGTTCCGCTTCATCGCCGAATTCGCCCGCGAGCCGGATGATTTCCTCGGTCTGCTGGCACTGAATCTGTCGATGGGCCAATGGTTGAGCCTGCCGATGATGGTCATCGGCCTCATCGCCTGGTGGTATTTTGGTCGTCAGGCCAAAACAAACCGTATCCCGTCATAAAACGCCATGGCCTTGGGGTGAAGTGCCGCTGACAACGCTGCCAATCCACTTCAGGCGCACATTTTGACCCCATCTGGGACCTTTGCAAAACCTCCAGATATGGATGCAGTTCAAGGCATAGACCATGCTGCGAGTGCAGACATAACATATCGTTAGGCAAACGAGCGAGCAGCGCACAACGCTTCAAATGCACCTCAGATGGAAGCTTGCAAAGGTCTCAATCTGGTCGCAGTGAGTTTCAATACATTATCTTCTTCGCCACACACAAAAAAAGGCTGCCTGAAAACTTTCAGGCAGCCTTTTGCAAAAACGCAGGCTTAAACCGCTTCGCCTTCGCCTTGTGGACGCTCCAGCAGGGCTTTGATCGACAGACGAACACGGCCGCGATCATCCACTTCCAGCGCCTTCACTTTCACCTGTTGGCCAACCTGCAGGTAATCCGACACATTTTTCACCCGCTCATGGGCAATCTGACTGATGTGCACCAAACCGTCTTTGCCCGGCATCACCGACACAATGGCGCCGACATTATTGTCCAGGATTTTCACCACCGTGCCTTCATACACCGTGCCCACCTCCACTTCGGCGGTGATTTGCTCGATGCGTTTTTTGGCCGCATCGCCGGCTTCCTGGGTGATGGCGGCAATGGTGATGGTACCGTCTTCGGCAATATTGATTTCGGTACCGGTTTCGGCGGTGATGCTGCGGATGGTTTCGCCGCCTTTACCGATCACTTCGCGGATTTTGTCCTGGTTGATTTTCATGGTGAACAGGCGCGGCGCATGGGCAGAGAGTTCCTGCGGGCCGGCCACCGCTTTTTGCATTTCACCCAGAATGTGCAAACGGGCTTCCTTGGCCTGAGCCAAAGCCACTTGCATGATTTCCTTGGTAATGCCCTGGATTTTGATGTCCATTTGCAAGGCGGTTACCCCTTCGGTGGTACCGGCCACTTTGAAGTCCATATCGCCCAAGTGATCCTCATCACCCAGAATGTCGGTCAGCACGGCGAATTTGTTGCCTTCCAGAATCAGGCCCATCGCAATACCGGCAACATGCGCTTTCAACGGCACACCGGCCGACAGCAGGCTCAAGCAGCCGCCACACACCGAAGCCATGGAAGAAGAACCGTTGGATTCGGTGATTTCCGACACCACACGCATGGTGTAGCTGAATTCTTCGGCACTGGGCAACACCGCCAGCAAGGCGCGCTTGGCCAAACGGCCGTGGCCGATTTCACGGCGTTTGGGCGGACCCATGCGGCCGACCTCACCGGTTGAATAAGGCGGGAAGTTGTAATGCAGCATAAAGCGGTCGGTGTACTCACCGCTCAAGGCATCAATGATTTGCTCATCGCGCTGGGTGCCCAGCGTGGCCACCGCCAGCGCCTGGGTTTCGCCGCGGGTAAACAAGGCCGAACCATGGGTGCGCGGCAACACGCCGGTTTGGATGTCGAGCGGACGCACGGTACGGGTATCGCGCCCGTCAATGCGCGGCTGGCCGTCAAGAATCTGGCCGCGAACCACATCGCTTTCCAATTGCTTGAACATGCCCTTGATCTGGTTGGCGGTCAGGGTGTCGGTGTCTTCCTGAATCAGCGCCTCTTTTACCGCAGCCCAAGCGGCATCCAGCTTGGCGGTGCGCGCCTGTTTTTGTTTGATCTTGAACGCTTCGTCAATCGCGGTACCGGCAATCGCACGGACCTGGGCCGCCAGCTCGGCATTTTCCGCCGGCGCTTGCCACTCCCACACCAACGGGTTCACCGCATCGGCCAGTGCATTGATGGCAGCAATCGCTGCCTGCATTTGTTCGTGGCCAAACACCACCGAGCCGAGCATCACCTCTTCCGGCAGGATATCGGCTTCTGATTCCACCATCAGCACCGCTTTTTCGGTACCGGCCACCACCAGATCCAAACGCGATTGCGCCAGCTGGCTCTTGGTCGGATTGAGCACGTATTCGCCGTTGACATAACCGACACGCGCGGCACCGATCGGGCCGGCAAAAGGCACGCCGGAAAGCACCAGGGCCGCCGAGGCACCCAGCATAGCCGGAATGTCGGAATCGATTTCCGGATCCACCGACAACACCATGGCCACGATCTGGATGTCATGATAAAAACCGGCCGGGAACAGCGGCCGGATCGGGCGGTCAATCAGGCGGCTGGTGAGAATTTCCTTCTCGCTCTGCTTGCCTTCGCGCTTGAAGAAACCGCCGGGAATGCGGCCGGCCGCATAAGTACGTTCCAAATAGTCGACGGTCAGCGGGAAAAAATCCTGACCCGGTTTCACATCCTTGGCAGCGGTCACCGCCACCAACACCACGGTGTCGCCCATCGATACTTTCACCGCCGCAGCGGCTTGGCGGGCGATTTCGCCGGTTTCGAAAGTCACGGTCTGGTTACCGTATTGGAATGATTGGGTATGTTTGTTAAACATGAATATCCTTAAATTTCAGTGCCGCCAAGCACGGCACCTACCGCACATGATGCGGGTTTGCCGTATTTGGGCAGCCAATCAAAGACCGTCCGTCGCCCTGCCTGACCAGCCAATTAACCTAATCCGCCCTGCCTTACTCCAAGGCTGCCTGAAGGGATTAAGTTAATTGACTAGGCGACACGCACCGCCTGTACAACACAGTGGGCGCGTCCGTCAGTCCGAGGACATCGGATGCGGTCGGGAAAACCGCCGGCACTCAGGCCCTGCGCAAACGATGCCAGCCACACCTGTTCCAGTTTCCAACAGACGCAGCCCTGGCAACGCACGCAATGCCCGTATCAACCAGACACAAGCGCACACGGGACGCAAACCCATTCAAGCAACCGGCAACATTTTTCACAAGCCACAGACTGGCAACATCAAAACGCACCGCAGCTGATTGATTATTGTGCAAAGGTTTCTGGCCGCAATACCAGCGGACACAAATGCGGATTATGCCACAAAACACCGGGGCATCATACCGCCAGCCCATGAAAAAACCGCTTCGATCCGGAAGCGGTTTCAGGCAGCCTCAATGGACAAGGCTTATTTGCGCAGACCCAAGCGGGTGATCACATTACGGTAAGTGTCTGCATCGGTACGACGCAGATAGGCCAACAGGCGGCGGCGTGCGCTGACCATTTTCAGCAAACCGCGACGGCTGTGGTGATCTTTCGGGTTGGCCTTGAAGTGGCCAGTCAAATCGTTGATGCGGAAGGTCAGCAACGCGATTTGGACTTCGGAAGAACCGGTATCGCCTTCTTTGCGCTGAAAGTCTTTGACGATTTGGGCTTTTTGTTCTACGGTCAATGCCATGATGATGCTCTTTCAAATAAAACACGCCTTGCGGCAGACAAGTTTGCCGAGCCCAAACCGACCCGTGCAAACTCCAAAATCCGCCCGCCAAACGGACGGCAAGTGCGGATTATAACTGTTTTTCCGGTTTGTGTGCAGCTTTTCAGGCAGCCTTGACCGTTACCAGGGCACGGCGCATGGCGGCAATTTGTGCCGCATAATCGGCGTGGCCAAAAATGGCCGAGCCGGCAACAAAGGTATCGGCACCGGCCGCCGCCACCGCCGCAATATTGTCCGCCTTGATGCCGCCGTCCACCTCCACCAGAATCCGGCGGCCGGTTTCTCCGTAATACATGTCGGTCAGGCTTTTGACCTGACTGATTTTGTTCAGGGTCTGGCCAATAAACTGCTGGCCGCCAAAACCGGGGTTGACCGACATCAGCAACACCACATCCAGTTTGTCCAGCACATGCTCCAGCACATACACCGGCGTGGCCGGATTGAGCACCAAGCCGGCCTGGCAGCCGGCATCGCGAATCAGGCTCAAACTGCGGTCCACATGCCGGCTGGCTTCCGGATGAAAAGTGATGATGTCGGCACCGGCACCGGCAAACGCCTCAATCATCGCATCCACCGGCTCCACCATCAGATGCACATCCACCGGCACCGTGGCATGCGGCTTGAGCGCCTGGCACACCATCGGCCCGAATGTCAGATTGGGCACGTAATGATTGTCCATCACATCGAAATGAATCCAGTCGGCACCGGCGTCAATCACGGCGCGCACCTCTTCGCCCAAACGGGCAAAATCGGCAGACAAAATACTGGGAGCAATACGGAAATCGGTCATCATTTGGGCATTAAAAAACCATAAAAACACGGCGGTAGCAAGACCGCCGCTGCTGGGAAAATCGGTTTAAGCAAAAGTCATTTACGCAAGTTTACGGCCATTATACGTGTTTCACACCGTCTGTTGTATACTCGCAGCCAAACAATTGCACCACACACAGGGGAATAACGTGTCTCTTCCATGGCCAACACACGCCGGCATCTGGCTGGCGGTCGCACTGTTGTGCAGCCCGGCGGTCCATGCCGATACACCGCCACCCAATTGCGACATCCGCAAACTGGAGTTGACCCCGATCCAAAAAGCCAAACTGCGCTTCATCCGCATGGAACACAAAAGTGCGGTGGATCACTGGCGCAGCAATCAAAACCAAAATGCCCAACGCAATCAAATCAGCCAGCTGCTCAACCGCAACGAATTTGACGAAAACCACGCCAAACGCTACGTTTTTGAAAAATACCAAGGCCGCATGCAACTGGAAGTTGACGAGCTGCGGGTACAGCACGCCTTTTTGCAGGTACTCAACCCGCAACAGCGCCAAGAATGGCTGCGCAATTGCCTGCGCTGACGGCCTGATCTGCCCCCTTTGTCATGCATGATGGGCTGCCTGAATGTTTTCAGGCAGCCCATCATGCATTTAGACCATTCGGCACAGTGGTTTGGCTTTGTCCGCACACCAAATGTACAGACAAAGCCACTGTGATATGAAGCAAGCTCCGGTATCGGTCACCAATCTCAATCGCGTTCCACGGCCAAGGCCACACCCATGCCGCCGCCGATGCACAAGGTGGCAATGCCTTTTTTGGCATCGCGACGCTGCATTTCGTGCAGCAACGTCACCAAAATCCGGTTGCCCGAAGCGCCGATCGGATGGCCCAAAGCAATGGCACCGCCATTCACGTTGACCTTGTCCATGTCGAATTTCAGCTCGCCGGCCACACCCAAGGCCTGGGCGGCAAAAGCCTCGTTCGCTTCAATCAAATCCACATCCGCCAAGTTCCAGCCGGCACGTTCCAGTGTTTTGCTTACCGCACGAACCGGTCCCATGCCCATGATTTCCGGTTCTACACCGGTAGACGCATAGGCCTTGATGCGTGCCAGCGGCTGCAAACCCAGTTGCTTGGCTTTTTCAGCCGACATCATCAATACCGCCGCAGCGCCGTCATTGATGCCGGAGGCATTGGCAGCAGTCACACTGCCCTCTTTCTTGAATGCCGGACGCGGCTTGCTGATGCTCTCCAGGGTGGCACCTTTTTTAATGAACTCGTCGCTATCGAACACCAGCGGATCACCCTTGCGCTGCGGAATGCTCACCGGCACAATTTCGTCCTTGAATTTGCCGGCTGACTGAGCCGCCTCGGCCTTGTTTTGCGAAGCCAAGGCCAATTCGTCCTGCTGCGCACGGCTGATGCCGTATTTTTCGGCAATATTTTCTGCTGTAATGCCCATGTGGTACTGGTTGTACACATCGGTCAAACCGTCGTACACCATGCTATCCACTGCCTTGCCATCACCCATGCGCTGGCCGTTACGCATGCTGGGCAACAGATAGGGAGCATTGGACATTGACTCCTGGCCACCGGCAATCACAATGTCGGCATCACCAGCCGCAATGGCTTGTGCTGCCAGATGAGTGACTTTCAAACCGGAACCACACACTTGGTTGATGGTCAGACACGGTACCGTCACTGGCAAACCGGCTTTCAGCGCTGCTTGACGGGCCGGGTTTTGACCCACACCGGCGGTCAGCACCTGCCCCATGATCACTTCGCTGACTGCATCTTTGCTCACGCCGGTTTGCTGCAACAAGGCTTCAATCACCACTGCGCCCAGCTCCGGAGCGCTCAATGAGGCCAAAGAACCACCAAAATTACCGATGGCGGTACGCTTGGCAGCAACAATCACAACTTCTGACATGCATCTTCTCCTTAAGATTTAAGATAATGAGTAGGGACTGAACAGGTGTCGGATCTGTTGGCCGCATCCGTCCTCAAGACAAGGCCAATATCGGCCATTGTAACCGATTATCTGGCAGTGGCAGGATTTTTTCCCCAGGCACCAGCCGAACCCCTAATGTGTGACTGCTCCCGGATACGCGCACTGCGGGTGGTATAATGATTCTTTCCCCAAACCGCCGAACCGCCATGTTTGACAACGCAGCCCATTTGCTTGAATTTCTGCATTTTGCCTGCCATCCAGACCGGCAAAGTGTACTGAGCGAACGTGAGCATCAGACGCGTGCCGTGACCCAAACATTTCAGGCAGCTGCAGTTCTGATTCCGTTTGAATGGCAAGCACAACAGCCCAAGGTGTGGCTGACCCGCCGCAGTGGACAACTGCGCCACCACGGTGGCCAGATTGCCTTTCCCGGCGGCAAGTGTGATGCCGCTGACGGCAACAGCGCCGTGGCAACGGCCCTGCGTGAAACACGGGAAGAACTGGGCGTGGCAGCGCATGCCTGGGACATTGTTGGCCAACTGCGCCCCTGTTACCTGCCCAGCGGCTTTGTGGTCAATCCGGTGGTGGCCCTGCGCCGCCTGGCAGATCCCTGGCAACCCAATCCGGATGAAGTCTCCGAGGTATTCAGCGTTCCCTTGTCGCTGATTCTCGAACCCCGGCATTATCAAACACGCCACGTTCGTCATGGCGAGCACAAACTCACTGTACACAGCCTGCCGTTTGCCGACTACGACATCTGGGGCGCCACGGCCGGCATGCTCTATCATCTGGCACAAAGCCACCAACAATGGCAACAGCAGGATATCGCAACATGAATTTTTACCGCGACTGGTTTTCCGACATCGGCTTGTGGGGTGCCAATGGCGCGTTGCTGTTGCTGTTGCTGACAATGCTGCCGCTTGCCTGGCAACAGATTATCGACCGCCGCCGTGCCGTGGCGGTGGCCCTGTTGATTCTGGCCCTGTGGTGGAGTCTGCGGGCACAAATTGGCGCTGGGCAGATGCTCGGCATCAGTTACCACCTGCTCGGAGTGGCATTGGTCACGTTAATGCTGGGCCCGGCAGCCACCCTATGGCTGGGCAGCCTGATGATGCTGGCCGCCACCGTGCTTTTCAACGGATTTCACCATTTGCCGGTGGTGGGCATCAATGTCTGGTGCAGTGTGGCGCCACCGGTACTGGTCAGTTGGTTGCTGCTGCGCTTGTGCCAACGCCACTTGCCGCCACAGCTGTTTGTGTACATTTTCATCAACGGTTTTTTGGCCGCCGCTGCCGGCATTATGCTCACCGGCCTGATCATTACCGCCTCCCTGGCCTGGGCCGGTGCTTTTCCAGCGCATACCCTGTGGCAACAGGTATTGCCGGTTTTTCTGTTCATTGCCTGGGGTGAAGCCTTTCTCACCGGTTTGCTGTGTGCCATTTTCATTACCATGGCACCACAGCTGATGACCAGCTTCAGTGACGAACGCTACCTGAAACCGCAAAATCGGATTTGGCAATAACGGAACGGTCGGTACCACCCTATCCGAACAGGATGCCACATCAACAAACGGCATGATGACAAAGTCCGAGACCTTTGAAAAACCCCCAGATACGGATGCAGTTCAAGGCGTAGCAGCGCAGCGAGTGCAGACATAACATAGAGTTAGGCAAACGAGCGAGCAGCGCACAACGCAGAAATG
>JBHAET010000281.1:0-13667 GCA_041855705.1 Neisseriaceae bacterium | reverse complement strand
TTCAGGCAGCCTGCACGGCCGTCAGCCAGCCGGCCATGCTTTCAAGATACCATCAACGGCTGGTGGACACCGGCCTTGGGGCCTGTTGCACTACCCGCATGATGAGACCTTTGCCAAACCGCCAGATGTGGATGCCGTTCAAGGCGTCGCAGCACAGCAAGTGCAGACATAATATGAGGTTAGGCAAACGAGCGAGCAGCGGACAACGCTTCAAATGCGCCGCAGATGGGGGTTGTGCAAAGGTCTCATGATGATGTTTCCACACCACACCGGCAACAACCATTGCCGGTCATAACCCAGGAGCGGTCCATGCCACCCGAACACGATTCTCACAACCCCTACCAGCCACCGGCGGTCACCGATCCGGTGGCCGACCTGTTTGATCAGGCCACGGACGACAACACTTATCTGGGCGAGCCCAAAGCCATGCCGGCCCGCCAGGCCCTGCGGTGGCTGCACGAGGCCTGGCAACTGTTCAAGGCGCAACCGGTGACCTGGATTTTGGCCTATCTGGTCTGCATGGCCATTCTGGTCGCCCTGTCCCTGCTGCCGGTGATCGGCGGCTTGCTGCAACTGTTCGGCACCGTGCTGATGCAGGCCGGATTCTGTTATGCCGCCGACCGGCTGCGCCAGCAGGGACGCTGCGAAATCAGCGACATCTTTTCCGGCTTGCAGCAAAACACCACCGGCTTGCTGCTGCTGAGCCTGATCTATATCCTGGTCATGATGGCGTTTGTCGTTCTGATCCTGATTGTGGCCATCCTCGGTGCGGTCCTCAGCAGCAACGGTTTGAGCAACGAATGGGTGGATGGCAGCCTGATTGTCCTGATACTGCTGATGCTGCTGCCGCTGATACTGCTGTCCGTCGTCGCACTCTACCTGTCGCCGGCACTGGTGCTGCTGCACAACGAGCCGCCGCTGCAGGCAGTGCGGCTGAGCCTGCGCGCCTTCAAGCGCAATCTGCCGGCCGCGCTGCTGGCCGGTTTGCTGATGCTGCTGATGGGCGTATTGGCCACCATTCCCCTGTTTATCGGATGGTTGCTGGTCGGCCCGATGCTGTTGCTGTACAGCTATGCGGTGTACCGCGACCTGTTTTTTGGCCGCGCCTGAGCCGGATTCAGCCGACCGGGCGTTCCGGCAGCGGTGCCAGCAGCGGCGGCAAGGGCCAGTGCAGATTGGCGGCAATCGCGTGCAACAATTCGCGCTCGGCAACACTGATGCGGCCGTCGTGCTGCACCGTATCAATGGCCAGCCGCAACAACTGTTGCTTGTCCGCATCCGGCAAGCCGTTTAGCCGCTGCAATGCCTGTTGCAGCGCGGCCAGACTGCGCGCCGGCGGCGCGGGCGGCAAATCCAGAGCGACTGCCGCCGCCGCGTAGGCAGTGGTGTACGCTGCTTGGTCCGCCGCCGCCCAAGCCAGCACCTGGGCCTGTTCGGCCCCGGCCTCTGTCCGCAGCAAGGGGGCGGCTGCCGGAAGTTCCGGCCGGTGTGCCCGCACCACCGTCCACACACACCATTGGTGCCGGCCCCATTGCCCGTCGGCATCACGCAATGCCGACAACAGATGCCACAACCGTTGCCAGTCGGCCGCCGATTGCTGCTGCAAGGCCGGCACCGCCAAATCGACCAGCGGCAACACATGCACCGGGCGCAGGCTGCCGCGCTGCCGGTACAAGGCCGCCACCCGCAACCACAAATGAGGGTGTTGCGCCTGAATCACGGCCTGCTGGGCCGCCGCAGTGGCGGCATGTTCGGACAGCAGCAAGGCATACAGCATGGCCGGCGCCTGCTCGACATCCTGACTGGCCTGCCACCACACCGGCGGCAGGCTGTGCCGCAGCCAGGCGGCATAGGCCAGGTGCTGCGGCTGGCCGTGTGCCAACGGATCCGTCGCCACGGTGGCCGCCATGTCACCGGCCACCGGCTGCAACCATTCCGACACCAGCGCCTGGCCGTCGCCGTTGTGGCCGGCACTGCTGCCAAAGGCCAGCCACCCCCGGTAATCGGCCACTTCCGGCCGGTCGGCCGCCTGATCCAAACTGCGGGCGGCCCGGGCGTCAATGCGGGCCATGCGCTGGCGCAACGACGGATGAGTGGCGGCCAGCCGGGTCAGCCAATCGTCGGGATTGAGTGGCGCAAACAGAAAATGGGCATACTCGCCGGCCTGCCAATGCTGGCTGCCGGATGGCGGATGACGGGCGATTTTGCGCAAGGCACCCACCAGACCAGAGCGGTAGCGGGTAAATTGCACGGCCGAGGCATCGGCCAAATATTCGCGCTGGCGGCAAACCGCCGCCTGCAACCAGCCGGCCAGCACGCTGCCTGAAAAGCCGACCACCATCAGCACCAACCCGATGGCCATGCCGAACACGCCAAAAATCCAACCCGGACCGCCCCAGCCATCCTGCGCCTCTCCGTCCCGGTCACGGCGCAGACGGTGGTCGCGCTTGGGCCCCAGCAACAGGTAATGGCCGGCCATGCCCACCATTGCCAAACCGTGCAGCAAACTGGTGAGGCGCATGTTGAGCCGCATGTCGCCGTGCAAAATATGGCTGAATTCGTGCGCCACCACTGCCTGCAACTCATCGCGCGCCAAATGCAGCAAGGCACCTTCGCTGACCGCAATCACCGCCCGGTCCGGCTGCTGCCCGGCGGCCAGGGCATTGATGTGGCCGCCGGGCAGCAAATACACCTTCGGCATCGGCAAGCCGGCGGCCAGCGCCATTTCCGCCACCACATTCAACAAACGGCGCTGCAAGACATCGTCGGTGGCCGGCAGTACCTGCCGACCGCCCAGCGCTTCGGCCACCACCGAGCCTCCGCCTGAGAGCTGCCGCCCCTTGTACACGCTGCCGCCCACCACCAGTGCCAGCAGGGCCGTGGCCGTCCAAACAATGAATTCGGGCGAGCGCCGCCACCACAACCCTTCCCCTTCAGGCAGCCTGGCCCAGGGATAAACCCACATCAACGCCACGGTACCCGACAGCACCACCGCCGCCACGGCCGCGGCATACAGCCACAGCAAACGGCGGCTGATGCGTCGGGCCTGGGCCTGGTGTTCGGCAAAATACATGATGCAAATGAGAGAATTTACAGCCGGATTTGCGGGCTGTGCTGGATGTGCGTGCGGTCGGCAAACTGCAGCAGGGGCGCATCGCGCTGGTGACCGAAGAAATCGGCCAGCAACACATGCGGAAAGGACTGGCGGAGGGTGTTGTAAGCGGTAACCGCATCGTTATAGGCCTGGCGGGCAAAGGCCACCCGGTTTTCGGTGGTGCCGATCTCCTCGCTCAACTGCTGCATCGTGTGGCTGGCCAGCAGTTCGGGATAGGCTTCCAGCTGCACATTCAGGCCCCTGAGTGCCGAGAGCAGCTGCTGTTCGCTGCCGGCCAGTTCCGCAATCAGTGCGGTGTTTTCCGGCCGGGAACGGACTTGATCAAGGGCACCCACCGCCCGATTGCGCGCCTGGATCACCGACACCAGTGTTTGGTTTTCATGCTGCAAATAGGCCCTGGCAGCCTCCACCAGATTGGGTACCAGATCATGGCGGCGCTTCAATTGCACCTCAATCTGGGCAAATGCGTTGCGGTAACGGTTTTTGGCCGCCACCAGCTGATTGTAAATCCAGACCGGAATACCAACCACCACCCCCAAAAAAACCAATGCCATCAATATGCCCATCAATGTTTTCCCCTTTTATCGTGCACCAAAACCGGCATCCAACCGCCTCACTCCGTTTTGGCCATACGTCCGGTTTTTGCGGTTGCGCCGCCGGATCCCGTAAAGGTCCCGTGCTGTGTTTTGAACCACCGGACGCTGATGATGCCGCAGCCTTGGGCGGCGGCCATGCCGCTGTATTGTGCCGATTTTGGCAACCGCTGCCAAGCATTGCATCTTTGACCGCCTTGCAGTAAGGTTGCTGGCATCACATATTGAGGAGTTTCACTGATGAACCGCAATCCGCATCATGTCGCCGCCTATTCCGACGGCCGTTATCCGGGCAGCTATTATGCCGCCAGCCGCAATCCGCAGCCCGACCATCCCACCCTGAACGATGACATCCGTGCCGAAATCTGCGTGGTCGGCGGCGGTTACAGCGGCCTGTCGGCAGCGCTGCACCTGCTGGAAAGCGGCCGCGAGGTGGTGTTGCTGGAAGGTGCCCGCATCGGCTGGGGTGCATCCGGCCGCAACGGCGGCCAGATTGTCAACGGCCTCAATGCCAGCCTGGGCAAAATCAAGAAAGCCTACGGCCAGGAGGCGGCCGACTTTGTCGGCGGCCTGCTTACCCGCGGCAACAATGTGATCCGCCGCCTGATTGCCGATTACAACATCCAGTGCGATTTGAAGGAAAAAAACCTGTATGTGGCCTACACCGAGGCACACATGCAGGAATTGCGCGACAAGCAGGCACTGTGGGCGCGTTACGGCATGACCAGCCAGGAAGTGCTGGACAAAGCGGCGTTAAAGCAATACGTCAACAGCGATGTTTACGCCGGCGGCATGATTGACCACTCCGGCGGCCACATCCACCCGCTCAATCTGGCGCTGGGCGAGGCCGACGCCATTGTCCGGCTCGGCGGCCGCATTTTCGAACACACCCTGGTGACCGACGTCAGCCCGGTGGACGGCGGCGTGCGGGTGCTCACCGAAACCGGCAGTGTTGTGGCCCAACAAGTGCTGCTGTGCGGCAACGCCTATCTCGACAAAGCCGTGCCGGCGCTGCGCGACCGCATCATGCCGGTGTCCACCCAAATCATTGCCACCGAACCCCTGGGCGATCTGGCGGCCGAATTGATTCCCAGCGATGTGTGTGTGGAGGACGTGCGCTACATTCTCGACTACTACCGCCTGAGTGCCGACAAACGCATGCTGTTTGGCGGCGGCACGGTGTACGGCGGCACCGATCCGGTCGACATTGAAGCCAAGATCCGCCCCAATATGGAAAAAGTGTTTCCGCAGCTGAAAGATGTGAAAGTGGACTATGCCTGGAGCGGCAATTTTGCGCTGTCGTTCTCGCGGGTTCCGCAAATGGGCGAGCTGCATCCGCGCATCCGCTTTGCCCACGGCTACAGCGGCCACGGCGTGACCGGCTCGCACCTGTTCGGCCAGATTCTGGCCGACGCGCTCAACGGCCGTACCGATGAATTCGACCGCTTCAAAGCGATTCCGTGGCTGCCCTTCCCCGGCGGCCGGGCATTGCGGGTGCCCTACTCGGTGGCCGGTTCGTGGTGGTATGCCTTGCGCGACCGCTACGGTTTCTGACACTTGCCTGCCGCTTAGCGACGGATGCCGCCGGCTGCCGGCAGGCGCTCGAAGCCGCGCATCCGCGCTTTGGCCTCATCCGCCGCATCAATGGTGTACACATTGATGCTGCCGGTGGCACCACCGCACACTGCCGGGAACATCCTGTCGGCCAATGCGTCCTTGCGGGCGGCATACACCCGGATGTCGCCCAGCAAGGGCTGCATGGCCGCCACATCCAAACCTTCACCCTCACATTGGCGCGCACCGTCACTGCGGTACACCTCAATGTGCCCGGACACAGCAGCCGGTACCGGGGCACAGGCGGCCAGCCACAGCACGGCGGCACAACGCATCAACTGCTTTTTCATGATTCACTCCACCCGACATGGTTTTGCCAAGGGTTTACGCTTTAAAAAAGGCTGCCTGAAACCGGTTTCAGGCAGCCTTTTGCATGTTGAATTCCAGGGTCTGTTGACAATTGATCGGCGAAGCGGTTTTTTGAGGCAAAAACCGCGTATGCCAAGCAAAAAGCGCAGCAAGGTTGAACACCTTGCGCGCATTTTCAACGCCGCAGACGGGGATTTTTGACCAAAAATACCGCCGTTGCGTTAATTGTCAACAGGCCCTAGATGAGCAATGCCTCAAGTGCGCCGCAGATAAGGGTTTTGCAAAGGTTGCATGTCGCCTAAAGGGCCATGCCGTCGGAGAACGTTGCGGTGTAAACATCAATTTACATTTCAAGCATGGCGCAGACCGGATGCCACCTTTACAATAGCGGCTTTGTGTGCAGTTTTGGGGTGAGCGGGGTGAAAAACCGGGTTAAACACATCCATTTTGTCGGTATTGGCGGCACCGGAATGTGCGGCATTGCCGAGGTATTGCACAACCAGGGTTACCGGATTTCCGGTTCCGACATGTCGGTGAATGCGGCCACTCGGCGCTTGCAGGAAATCGGGGTGGCGGTGTATCCGGGACATGCTGCAGAGCACATTGCCGGGGCCGATGTGGTGGTGATTTCCACTGCCGTCAAAGGTGATAATCCGGAAGTGGTGGCCGCTCAGGCAGCCAAAGTGCCGGTGATTCCGCGGGCGATGATGCTGGCCGAAATCATGCGTTTTGGGGCCGGGATCGCCATTGCCGGTACCCATGGCAAAACCACCACCACCAGTCTGACGGCATCGGTGCTGGCCGCTGCCGGACTGGATCCGACTTTTGTCATCGGCGGCCGGCTCAATGCGGCCGGCAGCAATGCGCGCTTGGGCACCGGGCAGTATATTGTCGCCGAGGCGGATGAGTCGGATGCGTCGTTCCTGTATCTGACCCCGTTGCTGACCGTGGTTACCAATATTGATGTGGACCATATGGAAACCTATGACCACAGCGTGGACAAGCTGCATCAGGCATTCATTGAGTTCGTGCACCGCATGCCGTTTTATGGCAAGGCATTTTTGTGCATTGACAGCGAACATGTGCGTGCGATTGTGCCCAAAATCAATAAACCCTTCGTGACCTATGGTCTGGATGAGCGTGCCGATTTGTATGCCGATCAGATTGAAGCGGTGGGCAGTACGATGCGTTTTGTCGTGCACACCCGCAAACAGGGCATCGGTTCGTTTGAGGTGACGGTCAATATGCCGGGGCGCCACAATGTGCTCAATGCGCTGGCGGTGATTGGGGTGGCGCTGGAGTGCGGGGCATCGATTGAAGCCATCCAGACCGGTTTGCGCCAGTTTACCGGTGTCGGCCGCCGTTTCCAGCATTGCGGCACCCTGGCGCTGAAACAAGGCGGGCAGGCGGATGTGATCGACGATTATGGCCATCATCCGGTGGAAATGGCCGCCACCATAGCCGCCACCCGCGGTGCCTATCCCAGCCGCCGTCTGGTGCTGGTGTTTCAGCCGCACCGCTACAGCCGTACCCGTGATCTGTTCGAAGATTTTGTCGCGGTGCTCAATACCACCGATGCCTTGGTGCTGACCGAAGTGTATGCGGCGGGCGAAGAGCCGCTGGTGGCGGCCGACAGCCGGGCCTTGGCCCGTTCGCTGCGGGTGGCGGGCAAGGTGGAACCGATGTATGTGGAAAAGGTCGATGACCTGGCCGCCGCCGTACTGGGCATGTTGCAGGATGGTGATGTGGTGTTGAACATGGGTGCGGGCAGCATCAGCAAAATGCCGGCACAATTGGTGGCTTTGGCGGCCGCGGCTGCCTGAAACATTGGCGGTACTGGGCACAGGGTGTGACGGTTGTCATTGGGCAGGCGTGAATATGGATTGGCCGTCAGCAGGTTGGCGCTTTGGCTGCCGGATGGAAATGGAAAAAGATGATGGAACAATTTGGCAAAGTGGCGGTGTTGATGGGCGGGTTTTCTGCCGAACGTGCCGTTTCGCTCAACAGCGGCGCCGCCATTGTGGCGGCCCTGCGGAGCAAGGGCATTGACGCGCACCCGTTTGATCCGGCGGAAAAACCGTTGCAAAGCCTGAAAGACGAGGGTTTTCAGGTAGCCTTTAATATTCTGCACGGCACCTACGGTGAGGATGGCGTGGTGCAGGGCGCATTGGAAGCATTGGACATTCCCTATACCGGTTGCGGTGTGCTGGCCAGCGCCATCGGCATGGACAAATTCCGCAGCCGGCTGGTGTTTGCCGGTTTTGGCCTGCCGAACGTGCCGTATGAAGTGCTGACCGAAAACAGTGATTTTGCCGCGGTGGAGGCCCGTTTGGGCCTGCCGCTGTTTGTGAAGCCGGCGGCCGAAGGCAGCAGTGTGGGGGTGCGCAAAATCAAGCAGCCCGGCCAATTGGCCGAGGCATTCCGCGATTTGCAGCAATATCACGGTGCGGTGCTGGCCGAGCGCGCCATCAACGGCGGCGAATACACCTGCGCTGTGCTGGGTGATCGTGCCTTGCCCAGCATCCGCATCATTCCGGCCAATGAATTTTACGATTACGAAGCCAAGTACCAGCGCGATGACACCCAATATCTGTGTCCGTCCGATTTGTCGGCGACGCAGGAGGCCGAAATCCGGGAACTGAGTCTGCGTGCCTTTGCGGCCGTCGGTGGCAAAGGCTGGGGGCGGGTGGATTTCCTGCGTGATGAAGACGGGCGCCTGTATGTTTTGGAAATCAATACCGTACCCGGCATGACCGACCACAGTCTGGTGCCCAAGGCGGCGGCACAAACCGGCTTGAGTTTTGCCGATTTGTGTGTTGAAATTTTGCGCCATGCGATTGTGGGATAACGCGGCCGCATTGCGGCGTTTGTACCGCTGGCTCTATGTGTGCGTGGTGGTGTGTCTGTTGGGTGCTGTTGGGGCATGGGCGGTGAATTCGCCTTATTTCCCGATCAAGCGGGTGGAATTGGTCACCCCTTTGCAACGGGTGGCACCGGCCAAGGTGCAGGCCGTGGTGCAGGCCCGGTTGCAGGGCAATATTTTCCGGGCCGATGTCAATGCCGCGCGAATGGCCTTGTTGGAGCTGCCATGGGTGGCGCAGGCACGGGTAACCCGCATCTGGCCGGATGCGGTGCGCATCGAACTGGTGGAATACACCCCGGCGGCCCGCTGGCAGCATGGCGGACTGGTTAGCCGGGATGGCGTGCTGTTTGAAGCCGACGGCGGCGGGGATTTGCCCCTGTTGGTGCCGGAACAGGATCAGGCCGATGCGGCGGTGGCCATGGCACAGGCCTTGAGTCGTTTTCAGGCAGCCTTGCAGCCCTTGGGGCTCAAAATCGTGCAATTGGATTACAGCGCGCGCCAGGCATGGACGCTGACCTTGGACAATGGGCTCAAGCTGCGGCTGGGGCGCGAGCAGGCCGACGAGCGGCTGGCGCGGTTTGTGCGGGCGTGGCATGCGGTCATTGCTGCCCAGGCAACGAATCTGGAATATGTGGATTTGCGCTACAAAGACGGTTTTGCCGTGCGGCCGAAGGAAGACGTGGCGGCCAGTGCGGCGGCCGAGTAGTGCGGATCATCCCTTGAAATGATTTGTTTTATTTATCGCAAAGTGGATCGACATGATAAAAGGTAAAAAATACATCAGTGCGCTGGACATCGGCACATCCAAAGTGGTGGCCCTGATCGGCGAGGTGCAGGAAGACAACGACATCCACATTGTCGGTTTGGGCGAAACCCCGTCGCGCGGCTTGAAGGCCGGCATGGTGACCAATATCGAAACCACCGCCCAAGCCATCAAGCAGGCAATGGAAGAGGCGCAACTGATGGCCGATGCCCATGTTGACAGCGTCACCACCGGCATTGCCGGGAACCATATCCGCAGTTTGAACTCCCAAGGCGTGGTCAAGATCAAAGACGGCGAAGTGACCCAGGCCGATATTGACCGTGCGGTCGAAACGGCCAAGGCGGTCAACATTCCGCCGGATCACGACATCTTGCACACCGTGGTGCAGGAATTCATCATCGACAACCAGCCGGGAGTCAAAGAGCCGATCGGCATGAGCGGCATGCGTCTGGATACCCGCATCCACATCATTACCGGTGCGGTTACGGCCATGCAGAACATCCAGAAATGCGTCAACCGTTGCGGCCTGCACATTGACCACATGATTTTGCAGCCGCTGGCCAGCGGCCAAGCGGTGCTGACCGAAGACGAAAAAGAGTTGGGCGTGTGCGTGATCGACATCGGCGGCGGCACCACCGACATCGCGGTTTACACCAATGGCGCCATCCGCCACACGGCGGTGATTCCGGTGGCGGGCGATTTGATCACCAAAGACCTGGCCCAGGCGCTGCGTACCCCGCACAGTGCGGCCGAATACATCAAGATCAACCATGGTGTGGCACTGGCCGGCATGGATGGTTTGGATGACATGATCGAAGTGCCCAGTGTGGGTGACCGCAATCCGCGCCAGATTTCCCGTCGGGTGTTGGCCAGTGTGATTGGTCCGCGGGTGGAGGAGATTTTGGAATTGGTGCTCAACGAGTTGCGCCGTTCCGGATTCCCGGAAGAAGTGCTGACTTCGGGCGTGGTGCTCACCGGTGGCGCCTCTTTGCTCACCGGCATCGTGGACTTGGCCGAAGATGTGTTTAATTTGCCGGCACGCATCGGTGTGCCGCAGGAAATGGGCGGCGTGTCGGAACGCATCCGCAACCCGCGCTTTGCCACTGCCATCGGCCTGTTGCAGGCGGCCCGTGGCGACGATGTACGCAGCGGCATGCCGACCGTTGCGGCCGGCGAGCCGACAGACTCGCTGCTCAAAAAATTGCAGGAATGGTTTAAAAACAATTTTTGATCCTGCCTGACGCAACCGCCCGGCGAATCCGGGTGGCTGCCTTTACCATCCGACCGGACGGAAAACTTTGCCTGTGGTGGCTGAACCCCTTATAATGCCACGCACATACACGCCCGGACGCAACGCCCGTTTTAAGGAGACACACATGCAATTGGTTTATGATGTGGTGGAATCTGCCGCCAGCCCCGCAATCATTAAAGTTATCGGTATCGGCGGAGGCGGTTGCAATGCCATCAACAACATGATTGCCAACGCCGTCCACGGGGTGGAATTCATCAGTGCCAATACCGATGCCCAATCCTTGAAGGGCAGCCAGGCACCCAAGCGCATTCAGCTGGGAACCAATCTGACCCGTGGTCTGGGTGCCGGTGCCAATCCGGAAATCGGCCGCAATGCCGCACTGGAAGACCGGGAAGCGATTGCCGATGCCTTGCAGGGTGCGCACATGGTGTTCATCACCACCGGCATGGGTGGCGGTACCGGTACCGGTGCCGCACCGGTGGTGGCCGAAATTGCCAAGGAAATGGGCATTCTCACCGTGGCGGTGGTGACCCGTCCGTTCGAGCATGAGGGCAAGCGCATCCACATTGCCAAAGACGGTTTGGAAACCTTGAAAAACACGGTGGATTCGCTGATCGTGATCCCCAACGACAAGCTGATGACCGCTTTGGGTGATGATGTGACGGTACGCGAAGCGTTCCGTGCCGCCGATGATGTTTTGCGCAGTGCCGTGGCCGGCATTTCCGAAGTGGTCACCAGCCCGGGCATCATCAACCTGGATTTTGCCGACGTCAAAAACGTGATGGGCATCATGGGCATGGCGATGATGGGTTCCGGCAGTGCCCACGGCGTGGACCGTGCCCGTTTGGCGACGGAGCAGGCGATTGCCAGCCCGCTGCTGGACGATGTGACACTGGAAGGCGCGCGCGGTGTGCTGGTCAACATCACTACGGCACCAGGCTGCCTGAAAATGTCGGAATACAAGGAAATCATGACCGTGGTGGGTGAATATGCCCATCCGGATGCCGAGCGCAAATACGGTACCGCCGAAGACGAAAGCATGGACGAGGGCAGCATCCGGGTGACCATCATCGCCACCGGGTTGCAAGAGCACAAGGCCGCCAGTCCGAGCCAGAATTTGCGTATGGTGAAAACCCAGCAGGCCACCGGTACCGATGGCGGCTTCCCCGACATCAGCAGCGTGATTCATTCCGGCCGCAGTGCCCGCAGCATGAATCTGGCGGCAGCCGATTTTGCCAATCAGTCGGTGCTGGATGACTTCGAGATTCCGGCCGTCATCCGCCGTCAGGCTGATTAAACTTTTGCCTGTCTGCCTGCCCGCGTTTGCGGGCAGGCTTTTTATTGGCCTGTCCGAATCTTCATCCATCCGACATCATGAACAACGATTTAGCCCCTGCCGCCGTGGGCGGTGACGATTATTTGTGGCTTGGACGTTATGCCGAGCGCGCCTATCTGGAGTACGCGATGAGCGTGGTCAAGGGACGGGCACTGCCGGATGTGGCTGACGGCCAGAAGCCGGTACAGCGGCGGATTCTGTTTGCCATGCAGGACATGGGATTAACGCCGAATGCCAAACCGGTCAAGTCGGCGCGGGTGGTGGGGGAAATCCTCGGCAAATACCACCCGCATGGCGATGCGTCGGCCTACGAGGCCATGGTACGCATGGCGCAGGACTTTACCTTGCGCTACCCGCTGATTGACGGCATCGGCAACTTCGGCTCGCGTGATGGCGACGGAGCGGCGGAAATGCGGTATACCGAAGCACGGCTCACCCCGCTGGCCGAATTGCTGCTGTCGGAAATCGACATGGGCACTGTGGATTTCGTGCCCAATTACGATGGTGCATTTGAAGAGCCGCTGGTGCTGCCGGCGCGCTTGCCGATGGTGCTGCTCAATGGCGCTTCCGGCATTGCGGTCGGCATGGCGACCGAAATACCGTCGCACAATCTGGTGGAGGTCACCAATGCCGCGATTGCCTTGTTGAAAAAGCCGGATCTGGACAGCGGGGCGCTGATGGATTACATCCAGGGGCCGGATTTTGCCGGTGGCGGCCAGATTATTACCCCACGCGACGATTTGCTGGCCATTTATGCCAGCGGTAAGGGTAGTGTGCGGGTGCGTGCCCGTTATGAAGTGGAAAAACTGGCGCGTGGCCAGTGGCGGGTGGTGGTGACGGAATTGCCGCCGGGCACCTCGGCGCAGAAAATTCTGGCCAGCATTGAGGAGCAAACCAATCCCAAGCCGAAAGCCGGCAAAAAAAATCTGAGCCAGGAGCAGCAGAATACCAAGGCATTGATGCTGTCGCTGCTGGACCGGGTACGCGATGAGTCGGACGGCCAGTCGCCGGTACGGCTGGTGTTTGAGCCCAAGTCCAGCCGCATTGATGCCGATGAATTCATGAATACCCTGATGGCGCAGACCGGGCTGGAAGGCAATGTGCCGATCAATCTGGTGATGATGGGACGCGATGGCCGGCCGGCGCAGAAAAATCTGGCGGCCATCGTGCGGGAATGGCTGGATTTCCGGGTGGCCACCGTGACCCGGCGTTTGCAGCACCGTTTGGGCCAGGTGGAACGGCGCATTCACATTTTGCAGGGGCGGATGACGGCCTTTTTGCACATTGACGAGGTGATCCGGGTAATCCGCGAATCGGACGAACCCAAGCCGGAATTGATGGCTGCCTTTGCCCTGAGCGAAACCCAGGCCGAAGACATTTTGGAAATCCGCTTGCGTCAGCTGGCACGGCTGGAATGGATCAAGCTGGAAACCGAGCTGGCAAAATTGCAGCAGGAGCAAGCCGGTTTGCAGCAGCTTTTAACGGATGAATCCGCCAAGAAGCGCCACATCATCAAGGAAATGCAAGCCGATGCCCAGCAGTACGGCGATGCCCGGCGGACACTGGTGGAGGCCGCGGAACGGGCAGCCCTAGTACAGACCACGGCGGATGAGCCGATTACCCTGATTCTGTCGCAAAAAGGCTGGTTGCGTGCGCGAGCCGGCCACCATTTGGACGTGAGCCTGACAGCTTTCAAAGAGGGCGATGGCATGCAGCAGGTCTTGGAAGGCCGCACGGTATGGCCGGTGGTGATACTGGACAGCCACGGCCGTACCTATACCATCGATGCGGCGGAAATCCCCGGCGGGCGCGGTGACGGGGT
>JBHAET010000280.1:0-6823 GCA_041855705.1 Neisseriaceae bacterium | reverse complement strand
CGTTTCGGCCGCCAGGCGGCGGATGCCCTCACGGTCCATGGTCAGCCGTGCGGCACGGGCAGTGGGTACCACCCGGTAACCTTCCTGTTCCAGTTTGAGCAATTCGTCGGTGGCAATTGCCTCCACTTCCGGCACAATCCAGTCCGGCTGTTCCGCCTCAATCACCGCACGCAGTGCGGCGGCATCCAGCATGTTGATGGTATGGGCGCGATGGGCCACTTGCTGCGCCGGGGCGCCGGCGTAACGGTCTACCGCCACCACTTCCACACCCAATCGCATCAGCTCAATCGCCACTTCTTTGCCCAATTCACCGGCACCCAGCAGCATCACTTTGCTGGCACCTGCAGTGAGGGCGGTTCCCAAAGTCGGCATCGTCCATTCCTTTCCATGTTGTCACGGGACATGGGCGGATTATATAGCGGATACCGCCCGGTGATGCCTTTGGCAGATGGCCGGTGTGGGAAAATCGCTGAGCAACGGCACTCAAGGCCCGATTTCACGCCGCCGGACCCGGATGGCCGGCCATGGGGTGACGCAGCCCTTGATGGCCCATGCCGACAAACCGCCGACCAGGCCGGCAGCCAACATGTCCAGCGGCCAATGCACACCCAGATAAATCCGCGACCAGGCGACCAGGCGACCAATGCCACCGTCACCGCGGCCAATACGCTCATCAACCGTGATACCGGCAGCAGCCACAAACCGGCGCAGGCGGCCGCAACCGAGGTCAGATGCTTGCTGGGCAAAGAAGATGAAGTGCTGTGTTGCAAAAACTGGTTGCCCAGCGGCAGGGTGAACGGCCGCGGGTGATACCAGCCTTTGCGCAGCAAATAGGTGATGCCGACAGCCAGCAGAATACTGCCGGCCACCAACGCCCATACTCGCCAGTTGCGGCGGTGATGAACGCACAAATAAGCCAGCAAGCCGACAAAAAACAGCACAATCAGGTATTCGGCCAGAAAAATGGCCATGGCGATGCAGAGCGGATGGGCATCATGATCGGCGTTGATCAACAGAAATGCGGCATGGTTGAATGTTTCCAGAAAATTCATCAGCAACAGTGTGTTCGCAACCAGAAAGACCGACATCATAATCAGGGTTTATTAGACCAAAATTAGGCCAAGATGAGGACGGATTCATTGGCGGAGACCTTTGCAAAATATCCAGATGTGGATGAGGTTCGAGGCGTAGCAGCGCAGCAAGTGCAGACATATCCTATGGATAGGCAAACGAGTGAGCCGCACACAGCGAAGAAATTCGCCGCAGAGGGGGATTTTGCAAAGGTCGCTGACGGCACATGGCCGGGCAAACGATGGCGGGTGTTCGCACGGCCTGTTTGCGGGACGCAGAAACGGCAGGTCGGAACTCTGGCACCAAGACGTCGCAGATGATGGTTTTGCAAAGGTCTCGGTATGAGAAAATCAATGCATTGGCTATAATCGGTTCGTTTCTGTTTTCAGGCAGCCTGCCGCATGGCCGGCCGTGTCAGATCTCAGCCCTGTGATGGTCATCACCAAGGAATTTGCATGTCCCATACCGAACAACACCGCAGTTTCACCACCACCGACGGTACCGAGCTGTTTTACCGTTATCGGCCGGCCAAAGACGGCAGCCAGGACAAGGCGCTGGTTTTGTTTCACCGCGGCCATGAACACTCCGGGCGCATGATGCTGGTGGCCGACGAATTGGGCCTGGATGACTTTGCCCATTTTGCCTGGGACGCCCGCGGTCATGGCCGCAGTCCCGGTGCGCGCGGCGACAGTCCCAGCATCGGCACGTCGATTGCCGACATTCAGGACTTCATGCAGCACATCGGCCGCGAATACGGCATTGCCGAACACAATATCGGCGTGATTGCCCAGAGTGTGGGCGCAGTGTTGGTCAGTGCCTGGCTGCATGACTATGCACCGTCCATCCGTTGTGCGGTGCTGGCCTCACCCGCCTTCAAGGTCAAACTGTATGTGCCGCTGGCGCGGCCCGGTTTGCGCCTGATGCACCGTTTGCGTGGCAATTTCTTTGTCAACAGCTATGTCAAAGCCCATTACCTCACCCACGATCGGGCGCGGCAGGACGAATTCAATCTGGATCCGCTGATTGTGCGGCCGATTTCGGTGCGCATCCTGCTGGGTTTGTACGACACCGCCCATCGGGTGGTGGCCGACGCCCAGGCCATCACCACCCCGATCCAGCTGCTGGTTTCCGGCAGCGACTGGGTGGTGCACCACGGACCGCAGCACGATTTTTACAACCGTCTGGGCAGCCGGATCAAAGAGCGGCATGTGCTGGCGGGTTTCTATCACGACACCTTGGGTGAGCGGGCCCGCGAGCGGGCGTTTGTGCCCATGCGCCGCTTCATTCGCGAACGGTTTGCCGATGAAGCGTACGCGGTGGACGTGACCGATGCCCACCGCCACGGCGACAGCCGCCGTGAAGCCGATGTGCTGGCCACCCCGTTGCCATGGTGGTCGCCGCGCGGTGCATTTTGGGCCTTGTACCGGGCCGGTTTGCGTTTGGGCGCACGCTGGAGCGAGGGTTTGCGCATTGGCCGCGACACCGGTTTCGACTCCGGCAGCACCCTGGATTATGTGTACCGCAACCAGCCGCAAGGCAGCCACGCATTGGGCCGGCTGATTGACCGCTATTACCTGAATGCCATTGGCTGGCGCGGCATCCGCCAGCGCAAAATCAACATCGGCAAGGCAATTCAGGCAGCCTTTGCCCGCCTGCGTGCCGAAGGCCGGCCGCTGCATGTGCTTGACATCGCTTCCGGACACGGCCGTTATGTCTTGGACGCCCTGACGGCAGACGCTTTACCCGATTCGGTGCGCCTGCGCGACTACAGCCCGATTAATGTCGCCGCTGGCCGCCAGCTGATTGCCGAGCGCGGCTTGGATGCGGTGGCCACGTTTGACGAAGTGGATGCCTACAACCGGGCCAATTACCAAAACCTCAGTCCGCGCCCGACACTGGGCATCGTCTCCGGCCTGCACGAACTGTTTGCCGACAACGACCTGATTCTGAATTCACTCTACGGCTTTGGTGATGCCATTGAGCCCGGCGGTTATTTGATTTACACCGGCCAGCCCTGGCATCCGCAACTGGAAATGATTGCCCGCGCCCTTACCAGCCACAAAGCCGGCAGCCCGCAATGGGTGATGCGCCGGCGCAGCCAGCAGGAAATGGACCAGTTGGTGGCCAAGGCCGGGTTTCGCAAAATACATCAGTGGATCGATGAAGACGGCATTTTTACGGTCAGTCTGGCAGTGAAAACCGGGCCTTTGCCAACCGACTGATCACGGCCGTAGGAGCCGGAGATGAGCATCAAACATTGGCCGCAAGGCGAACGGCCGCGGGAAAAACTGCTGGCACACGGTGCCGGCAGCCTGAGCGATGCGGAGTTGCTGGCCATTTTGTTGCGCAGCGGCACCGCCGGTTTGAGTGCGGTGGATTTGGCGCGCCGGCTGTTGGCCGAATTCGGCAGCCTGCGCTCCTTGATGCAGGCCGATGCCGCCACACTGTGCCGACACAAGGGCATGGGGATGGCCAGTTTTACCCAGTTTGCAGTGGTGTGTGAAATCGGACGACGGGTGCTGGGTGAAGAATTGGCTGCGGCACCGCTGCTGGATCGGCCACAGGCCGTGGCCGATTATCTGCGTTTGCAATTGGCGGGTGAGCCGGTAGAAGTATGCCGTGTGCTGCTGCTCAACCGCCAGCACCGCTTGCTGCACAGCGCCGAACTGTCACGCGGTACGGTGGCGGAAAACACGGTTTATGTGCGCGAAGTGGTGCGTCTGGCACTGGAGCACCACGCCTGCGGCCTGATTCTGGCCCACAATCACCCTGGAGGCTCGCCCCAACCTTCGGCGGCCGACATCGCCTTCACCCGCAGGCTGGCCCAGGCACTGGCGCTGGTGGATGTGACGCTCTTGGACCATTTTGTCATCACCGCCGACACCGCCTTGTCGATGGCAGAGGCCGGTTATCTGGCGGATAAGGGCTGTTGAAACATCGGCGATGCCGCTGCATTGCTCCGCATCAAGACCGGCGCGCAAGCATGGTTCGAGACCTTTTCCCGGGTGGATCAATAAATACGGCCGTTGCGCCGCTTACGGTTGCGGCTGGGCCAGTATTTGCTGAACTTGCTGACCGATGGCCTCGACATCCAGCAAACCAGTGGCGGCAAACAGCAGCAACAACAGCATGGCCGCGACCAGGAATGCGGCCCAGAATGCCAGATAGCCCAGCAGCACTTTGAGCATGCCCTGGCCACTGAGGCGGCCAAAGCCCAGCAATTGCACCACAATGATCCAGCTGTACCAAATGCGCACCACCAGTCCCAACTCGTCCGGCCAATACAGCAGCGCCAGTTGCGGCAGCGCCAGCACTTCGGTGGCGACCACAAAGCCGAGCAAGGAGTGTTTCGGGCTGCCGTAATACTGCACGACCAGGGCCATCATGCGGGCCAGCAGCAGCCATTTGAGCCCCATCAGCAGTACCGAAAAAGCCACGGCACCGGGGCTGCTGCCAAACACCGGCGCAATGCCGGCGGCATGGATCACGCCCAGCAGCAGCACGGCGGCCAGCAGTACCGGCCACGGATAACGGTAGTGCTCGGCCGGCGCAAAGCGCAGGCGCAGGGCGGCGAGGGCGTCAATCAGCAGGGCGTACATCAGTCGAATACCACGGTACGGTTGTTGTAGGACAAAACCCGGCTTTGCAGATGCCATTTCACTGCACGGCTGAGCACCACTTTTTCCAGATCACGGCCTTTTTCCACCAAGTCGGCCACATCGTCGCGATGCGACACGCGGGTCACTTCCTGTTCGATGATCGGTCCTTCATCCAACTCGTCGGTCACATAATGGCTGGTGGCGCCAATCAGTTTTACCCCGCGGGCATGGGCACGATGATAGGGGCGGGCACCGTCGAAGGCCGGCAAAAAGCTGTGGTGGATGTTGATGATGCGGTTGGGATAGGCGGCCACAAAGGACGGCGAGAGTACCTGCATATAGCGGGCCAACACAATGACGTCAATCCGCGCTTCGGCCAGCAGCGCCTGTTGGCGGGCTTCGGCTTCGGCCTTGGTGGCGGCAGTCACCGGAATGCAGTGAAACGGGATGCGGTTGTATTCCACCAGCGGGCGCATGGCTTCGTGATTGCCGATCACCAGCGGAATCTCGCAGCCCAGTTCGCCAATCCGGTAACGGTGCATCAGGTCCACCAGGCAGTGTTCATATTGCGACACGAAAATCGCCATGCGCGGGCGTTGCTGCGACAGGCGCAGCTGCCAATGCATGCCGTGACGTTCGGCCAGCGGCGCAAAGGCTGCATCGAAATCGGCCATGTTCAGCGCAAAGCCGTTCAGGTCCCATTCCACCCGCATCAGAAAACGGTTCTCTTCGGCATCCTGATGCTGGTCGGCGTGCAGGATATTGGCTTGGTGGCTGTACAAAAACTGGGCAATGGCCGCCACCAGTCCTTTCTGGTCGGGAGCATCAATCAGCAGGGTGGCGGTGTGTCGGTTCGGATCGGTCATCGGGACAATGCTTTCTTTGTTCAGCCGGCGGCGTACGGCCGCAAACCGCTTCGTTTTTCAGGCAGCCAGACCTAGGCTGCCTGAAAACCAGAGTGGACGGCATGGCGGGTTATGGGGTGCTGTCGGCGCCTGCGGTGGTGCGGTCATGGATTTCCGCCGCTTGCAATGTATTTTCCAGCAGGCTGGCAATCGTCATCGGGCCCACACCGCCGGGCACCGGGGTGATCATTGCCGCCCGCCGGCTGGCCACCTCAAATTCGACATCGCCACACAGCCTGCCATCGGGCAGGCGGTTGATACCGACATCAATCACCACGGCACCGGGTTTGATCCAGTCGCCCTTGACGAAATCGGGCCGTCCCACACCCACCACCACAATGTCGGCGGCGGCCACCTCGGCGGCCAGGTTGGCGGTGGCGCTGTGGCAGATGGTGACAGTGGCCCGAGCCAGCAGCAACTCCAATGCCTGCGGGCGGCCGACAATATTGGAAGCGCCCACCACCACTGCTTTTTTGCCGGTCACGTCCACACCATACGCTTCCAGCAGCGTCATGACACCTTTTGGAGTACACGGGCGCAGCAGCGGCATTTTCACCACCAGCCGGCCAACATTGTACGGGTGGAAACCGTCCACATCCTTGTGCGGCTCAATCCGCTCCAGCACTTTTTGGCTGTCGATGTGCGGCGGCAGCGGCAGCTGCACCAGAATGCCGTCCACGGCCGAATCGGCATTGAGGGTGTCGATCAGGGCCAACAGTTCGGCTTCCGGGGTGTCTGCCGGCAGTTCGTGGGCGCGGGAGTCAAAGCCGACTTGTTCGCAGGCCCGTTTTTTGTTGCGGACATACACCGCACTGGCGGCATCGTCACCCACCAGCACCACTGCCAGACAGGGGGTGTGCAAACCTTGGGTGCGACGGGCGGTCACTGCTGCGGCCACTCGTTGCAGGCGTTGTTGGGAAATGTGTTTACCGTCGATGATTTGGGCGCTCATAACGCGGTTGTTCCGTGTAGGGTCAAATGAAAAAGCTCGGGCGGTCACCGCCGTTGCGGTGCAGCAAACCGGCATTGTCGCATTTTTTGTACCTGTTTTCATCTGCTTTATCCGGTATTCGTTGCGGTGATGGGCAAAAAAGCGGGGTACAGTGCTTGACGGCATGCAGCGGCATCGGTATAGTTCGCATCTCTCGTCGGGGTGTAGCGCAGCCTGGTTAGCGCATCTGCTTTGGGAGCAGAGGGTCGTGAGTTCGAATCCCACCACCCCGACCACAGCAGACACCCGCCCGGTTT
>JBHAET010000279.1:0-4834 GCA_041855705.1 Neisseriaceae bacterium | reverse complement strand
CAGCAGAAAATACACTAAAGACATGGCCAGGCGGCAGACATCAGGCAGCGGCAGTATAACAAAAGCCGCTGCCTGAAAACAGGGCGCTGGCCGGGCTTATTGCGCGTAGGCGCCGGCAGCGGAGAAGCCGACTCCCACCACCACGATCAGCAAGATGTACAGCACCATAAAGGCGGCCAGCAGAACCAGATAGGCTTTGCAGAAATTGGCCTTGTTCGGATTGGTGTTGCCGCCAAACGCCCACACCAGCAGCATCACCAGATTGACCAGCGGAATGGCCAGAATCAGCAGCGTGATGAGCCAGTCCTTGACGCTCATCACATCGGTTTGTTCCGGCAGCAGGGCATTGCTTTGCGGACTGGTGTAGGGGGAAGCGGGTTGGTTCATCGACAGCTCCTTAGCATTCGGGAAATGGAGAAAAAAACATGCGAAAACCTTTGCCATCCATCATCTGCGCTACCCGGCCGCCGTATTTTGCGCTGCCGCCGCTGCGTGTCATGGCGCAAAGGTTTGTGCCGATTTTAACATTGTTTCCCCGAATGCCGATATGCAGGATTATCGGGACAGCGGTCCCAGGCTGCCTGAACGGCGGCCGTTCAAACCTGCACCCCCAATAAATGGCCGATGCCGCTGGTGGCGGCCAGTGCCGCCGCACCCCACAGCACAATGCGGATCACCGCCGGTCGTGCCGGTGCCCCGCCGAGCCGGGCCGAAGCATAGCCCAATGCACCCAAGCCGAGCAGGGTGCTCAGTGCCAGCAGCACAATCATGCCGGCCGCTGGCGCCAGCACAATCACCGCCAAGGGCAGCAGCGCGCCGCACACAAAAGCCAGTGCCGAGGCGGCAGCCGCCTGCAACGGCCGGGCACTCAAGGTCTCGGTGATGCCGATTTCGTCGCGGGCGTGGGCCGAGAGGGCATTGTGACGGGTGAGGGCCAGAGCCACCTGTTGTGCCAGGGCCTCATCCAGTCCGCGCTGACGGTAAATCGCCACCAGTTCGGCCAGTTCCCGCTCCGGATGGCGGTCCAGTTCGCGCGCTTCCTGTGCCAAATCGGCGCGTTCGGTGTCGGCCTGGCTGGAAACCGATACATATTCGCCGGCGGCCATCGACAGGGCTCCGGCCACCAGTGCCGCCAAACCGGTGAGCAGCAGGGTGGCGCTGTCCGGGTGGGCGGCCGCCACCCCCATCAGCAGGCTGGCGGTGGAAATCAGACCGTCGTTGGCGCCCAAAACGCCGGCACGCAACCAGTTGTTGCGCTGGCTGAAATGGGGTTCGGTGTGCCAGGAAGCGTGGTGGGTGGTCATGGGAGATTCCGCAAGATTGGAAGGCCGCCATTTTACCATTAGAGGGCATCCACGGCTTAAGGCAGGCTTAGGGCGCACCCTCAGCCAGTGTTGCTGCGGTATTTGTGGTTAAAATCCGCATCTGTGGCGTTCAAAATGCACGCGGGATGATTCATCTTGCTGCGTTTTTTGCCTTGCATCTGCACATTTTCCCTCAAAAAACTGCTGAGCAAGCCCGTCGGCGACACGGCTTACGCCGCCGCTTCATTTGCGCCGGCAATGCCGTATAATGCGGCGCCCACCCGGCCGCCCATGCTGGCGGTGGTGGCTGCTGTTTTGCGTGCAACATTAAGGAAATTCACCATGTGGTTCAAACAACTCTCTTTTTACCCGATTGCGGCCGATCAGTTGCCGGATTTGGCCACCGTGGCCGACAAGCTGGCGGATGCCGAGTTTGCGCCGGTACAGGGGCTGGACTGGTTTAGCGAAGGCTTTGCCGCCCCGCAGCCGTTTTCGCCGGAATTGGTGTTTGCCGCCGACTACACCTGGGGGCTGGCGCTGAAAAAAGAGGAAAAAGTGTTGCCCGCCGGTGTGATCCGCGACATTCTGGATGAGCGGGTGGCTGAAATCCAGGAGGCCGAGGCGCGCAAAGTGGGCAAGAAAGAGAAGCAGGAACTGAAAGAGCAGATTACCGATGATTTGCTGCCGCGAGCCTTTACCCGCTCCGGCCGCACCCATGCGGTGATTGATGCGAAGCACGGCTTTTTGCTGATCAACCAGGCTGCGGCGGCCAAGGCGGAAAACCTGCTCACCCGCTTGCGCGAAGCCTTGGGCGGCCTCGAAGCGCGTTTGCCGCAAACCAAGCAGTCGCCCGGCAGCCTGATGACCGACTGGCTGTTGCGCGGTGCGGCCGAGGGCGGTTTCGAGCTCGACAGCGATTGCGAACTCAAGGGCCAGGGCGATGTGGTGCCCACGGTGCGGGTATCGAAGCAGGATTTGACCGCCGATGAAGTGGTACAGCACGTGAAAAACGGCAAACATGTGACCCAGTTGGGGCTGGTGTGGCGCGATCAGATTGCCTTTGTCCTGACCGCCGATTTCACCCTCAAACGCATCCAGTATCTGGACGTGCTGCAGGAAGAAGCGGAAAACCACGGTGATGATGCGGCCAGCTTGGCCTTTGCCACCCAAATCCTGATGGCCGAAAGCCTGGGCACCATGCTGCACGAGCTGGTGGGTTATTTGGGCGGCTGGCAGGAGTCATGACCGCTGGGTGGTTTTCAGGCAGCCTGTGGGCTGAAACAGACAAGGATCTTCATTGTGCGTTCGATCAACTTTGAATTTTTGCGCCCCGATTTGGCAGCGCTGGCCGACTTGGCCGCCTGTGCCGAAAACGTGCTGCATCAAGATCCCGGCAGCGCCATGACCCGCATCCGTTCGTTTGCCGAGCAAAGCGTAAAAACCATTTACCGCGCCAGCCGCCTGCCGCAACCGCCGATGGCCAGTTTTTACGATTTGTTGAGCGATCCGGTGTTTACCGGCCATGTCAGCCGCAGCCTGAACCATCAGCTCAACTTCATCCGCATGAAGGGCAACCAGACCGCGCACGGCCACATCGGCAACCAAGCCGATGCAGAAATGATGCTAAAAACTGCGCACGAAGTGGCCAAATATCTGGCGGTGCGCTATTTGGGCAAAAACGCCGCCGACTTACCTGCCTTCCAAAACGTACCCGACCCCATGCTCAGCCTGCAAGCCTTGCAGCAGCAATATGAAATGGTACAGGCACAATTGGCGCAATTGCGGCAGGCCACCGTATCCGGAGTGGAACCGAACGCTGTCGAGCAACAAAACGCCCGAGCCGAAAGCGAAGCCGTAGCCCGCAGCCTGCAATGGAATGAAGCGCAAACCCGCGCCCTGATGATAGACGCCATGCTGGTGCAGGCCGGTTGGGACATCAACGACCCCGATCAGGTCGGCAAAGAAATCCGGCTCAACATGGCCGATGGCAGCCAAGGTTACGCCGATTATGTCTTGTGGGGCGACGACGGCCAGCCGCTCGCGGTGATCGAAGCCAAGAAAACCGCCCAATCCATGCAAAACGGACGCGAGCAAGCCCGCATGTATGCCGATGCATTTGAGCGGCAAGGGGCGCAGCGGCCGGTGATTTTCTATACCAACGGCTATGAAACCTTTATCTGGGACGACAAACAATACAACACCTACCGCCCGGTATTCGGCTTTTACGCCAAAGCCAGCCTCGCCTATTTGATACACCAGCGCAGCTATCGCGATCGGGCACTGGAACACAACAACCCCGACACCGCCATTGCCGGCCGCCTCTACCAGATTGAAGCCATCAAAAGCGTGGCCGCCGCCTTTGCCAACCAACGACGCAAAGCACTGATCATCCAAGCCACCGGTACCGGCAAAACCCGTGTCGCCATTGCCTTGAGCAAGCTGTTGCTGCAAAAAGGCTGGGCCAAGCGCATCCTGTTTTTGTGCGACCGCCGCGAATTGCGCAAACAGGCCGACAACGCCTTCAAAGAATACCTCGGCAGCGAACCGCGCTCGATTATCGGCGAACACAATCAAGTCGACCAAGACGCCCGCATCTACATCGCCACCTATCCCGGCATGATGAACCGCTTTATGCAGTTTGACGTCGGCTTTTTCGACCTGATCATTGCCGACGAATCCCACCGCAGCATCTACAACAAATACCGCGACCTATTCGATTATTTCGACGCCCTGCAACTGGGCCTTACCGCCACACCGGTGAAATTCATCAGCCGCAACACCTTCCAGATGTTCGGCTGCGAAAGCACCGACCCCACCTTCGCCTTCACCTTTGAAGAGGCCGTTGAGGGCGGCTACCTCGTGCCTTATCGTGCGCTTGACTTGAGCCCCGAGTTTTTACGCGAAGGCATACACTACAACGACCTCAGCCCGGAACAACAACGCCAGCTCGAAGAAGACCTGGGCGAAGAAGAAGCCAAAACCACCACCGTGGCTGGCAAAGACATCGGCCGCAAAATCTTCAGCGAATCCACCGACCGCGAAATCCTTGCCAACCTGATCCAAAACGGCATCAAAGACGATACCGGCAGCCTGGTCGGCAAAAGCATCATCTTTGCCCAACGCCAAGACCACGCCGAGCATCTGGAACAAGTGTTCTGCCAAATGTATCCGCAATACGGCAGCCGCGTGTGCAAAGTCATCCACACCGGCATCGCCAAAGCCGATATGCTGCTGGAAGAATTCAAAAAGCCCGGCAACGATTTTCGCATCGCCATTTCCGTAGACATGCTCGACACCGGCATCGACATACCCGAAGTGGTGAATCTGGTGTTTGCCCGCCCGGTGAAATCCCAAGTCAAATTCTGGCAAATGATTGGCCGCGGCACCCGCCTGCGCCCCAACCTGTTCGGCCCCGGCCGCGACAAAACCCAGTTTTACATCTTCGACCATTACGGCAACTTCCGCTACTTCGCCGAAAGCTACCAAGAGCCGGAAAACCTCGGCGGCAAAGCCCTGCTGCAAACCCTGTT
>JBHAET010000278.1:0-2604 GCA_041855705.1 Neisseriaceae bacterium | reverse complement strand
GCCCAAGCGGCTTTCGGGGTGGGTATCGGCAATGTATTGCAAGATGGCGGGCGCCTGCGTCATCGCGCGTTTGCCGCCGATGTCGAGCGCAGGCACGGCGCCCAAGGGGTTAATGCGTTGGTATTCTTCCGATTTGTAATCGGCGCGCACCGCTTGGTAGTCGGCGCCGGCCCATTCGAGGGCGATCCAGCAGGCCAGGGCGCAGGTGCCGGGGGCGTAATAGAGTTTCATGGGGTTTCCTTTCTGTGGTTCAAACAGATGACATGGGGTGCAAAAAGCTTTAAGCGCTTTCGCCCGGTTTCATGCGGTACAGGGCACAGAGCTTGTGCCCGTCCGGGTCGCGTACATAGGCTTGATACAGTGCGCCGGCAGGGCCTTGGCGTACGCCGGGCGGTGATTCGATAGAGGTGCCGCCCAAGGCCACGGCGGTGTCGTGAAACCGGCGCACTTGTTCGGGCGAGTCGCACTGAAAGCCGATGGTGCCGCCGTTGGCCACGGTGGCGGGCTGGCCGTCAATGGGCTGGGTGATGCCGAACAGGCAGCCTTTGTGCATATAAAATACGCGCTGCTGGCCGGTGGTATTGGTTTGGCGCGCCCCTTTTTCTGCGCCGATCACGGCCAGCAGGCCGTCGTAAAACGCTTGGGCGCGGTCGATATTGTTGCTGCCGATAATAAGATGACTGAACATGGTTGTCTCCTGTTTAAGCACGCAGTGCTTCGCTGAGCTGATCGATCAGCATATTGAAAGGCAGTTCGTCGAGTTGGCGCTGTTCCTGTAAAAACTGCGCCTGCGCGGTGTTCCAAAACGGTGCGTCAGGCAGCAAAACCGTGTCGGGCAGCGGGCGGTGCCGGGTGATGAAGTCGGCAATCTGCTGCGGCTCGGCAGGCAAACCGAGTTGCAGAAACAGGTCGGTAAAGCTGGCGCATTGTTCGATAAATTCGGGGTTGTGTGCGGGCATGGCGAACTCCTTTGTTTGACAAAAAATGTTTCAGACAGGCTGCCTAAGCACGGTTTCCGGCTGCGTATTGCCGCTCGGCATAACGTGCAAGGTTTTGGGCAATGGCGAGCCAGCCGTTGCGCTGGGTGTCGGCATCGTGTTGGGCGTCGGCTTGGAAACTTTCGCGCAGCAGGGTGGCGTTGCCGCCTTGCGGCAGCAGCTCGACGGCAACCGTTCTGCCGTCGTTCAAATGATAATGCAGGCGGTGTTCGGCTTGGATGTCGTCGAACACGCCGCTGTAATCGAAGCCGAAGCTGCCGTCTCTGGCTTCCATGCGGTAACTGAAGCGGCCGTTGGGGCGCAAATCGCTTTCGGCGCTCGGGCAGTGCCAGCTTTCGTGGGCGAAGTTCCAGCCGGTAATGTGTTCGGGAAGGGTGAGGCATTGCCACACGGTGTGGGCGGGGGCTTGGATGTTGCGTTCTATGGTGATGGTTTGCATGATGTTTTCCAAAAATCAAAGGCTGCCTGAACCGGCTTTTACTGCTCTTTCAGGCAGCCTGTCAGGTGCAGCGCCTTGCTGGTGAATGCCGCCCACTGCGTCCCAGACAGCGCGTAATGCAAGCTTGCACCGCCAACGGCGGTTATACCAATCTTAGCCGTGGCTCCGCATAAAATCCGCAGTTTGGCAGTGTGCAGCAATTGCCTGCTCCTTTGCTCATCAATTTTACGCCACCGTATTGGCACGGTATTCCGGATGTTTGTCGATATAGGCCTGCACAAACGGGCACACCGGTTTGACTTTCAAACCCTTGGCCGCGGCATCGTCCAAGATGTATTTGATGAGAAACGAAGCCATGCCGCGGCCGGACAATTCGGGCGGCACTTCGGTGTGCAGATAGGCAATGCCGCCGTCAAACAATGCATAGTCCTCAAACGCCACATACCCTTCTTCGTGAATTTCAAAACGACTTTGCGCCTGATTGTTGATGACGGTGTATTCTTTGCTCATTCCAAACTTTCCAGATCATTAAATTCATTGTTCATGCCGAATCACTGCCCATTACAAGGTGTATGCATCCGGCACACCGGCAAACACCGGGCGATTCTAGGCCGGCCAACCCGCTTTGTCATACCAAGAATCGTTAAGACCCGATGGCTGGTTTGCCGCACCAGCACAACCCACTGCCCTGCCCCCGCGTACACAGATGGCAGCGAATGGATTTCAAAATTGCACCGCATGCTTGCCGGGAACACTTCCCTCGGAGCGCTTGGCGCGCACGGTATGGGCGCGGCTGCAAACCATACTTCCCGCGCCATCCATGATTGCCGGGCAAAACGGTCACGATGGTGACTGGCTGGTTTTCCCATACGCCCTGCCCATACGGCACGGCAGCCAGATCTGCCAGATTTTTGAAAGTAACGGAGGCCATGCGCTGGTGCGCATGGCAGTTGACCCATACTGTTGATCACAAGTGCGACTGGGTCATTGTGATTGCTTTTCGGATACGCCTAAACGCTGATCCTGATCAACCCACAGGCTACCTGAAGGGCTTTCAGGTAGCCTGTTACGTTTATTGACCCTGGGTGAGCGTGTTGAAGCTGGTCATCAGGTTGCGGTAGTCGGGGATGTGGTTGCGCCCGCCCCGGCGCAAGGCCGGGGCCGGGG
>JBHAET010000277.1:0-13872 GCA_041855705.1 Neisseriaceae bacterium | reverse complement strand
GGTTTTTTGAGGCAAAAACCGCGGATGCCAGGCAAAAAGCGCAGCAAGGTTGAACACCTTGCGAGCATTTTCAACGCCGCAGACGGGGATTTTGACCAAAAATACCGCCGTTGCGTTAATTGTCAACAGACCCTAAGATGTCTGTCGTTGATTACGGCGAAAACGAAATGCGTTTGGTGGAAAGCGGTGTAGCAGCGGTGGCGGCCGTGTTCCGTCACGGTAGCGAACGCGAAAAAGCCTCGGTGCTGCTGTGCATGGAACGCTATCTTGACCCCTATTACGAGACCTTTGCAAAATATCCAGATGTGGATGAAGTTCAAGGCGTAGCAGCACAGCGAGTGCAGACATAACATATGGTTAGGCAAACGAGCGAGCAGCGCACAACGCAGAAATTCGCCGCAGATGGGTATTTGGCAAAGGTCTCATTACGGTTATGCCCTGCCGCATACCGATGCCCTGTTCACCTTGTTGGAACACGAATTTTTCGCTGACCACAGTGATGATTTCAAGGACGACATCCTGATGTATCTGAGCAGTTACTGTTCACGCCCCCTCACCGTTTTGTAACAGCGTCGCCACGAAGCCGCAAGCCGCTGGCAAACCGGCATCGATGTCGTACTGGCCGGTCTTTAGGGCCCAGAAACACCACCAAAACACCCTGCATACTGCATGCGGCTTTGTGAAGACACATTTTGCCGCCCAAGCAATGACAGCGTTGTTTGCCGCCGGCTGCCGGTGAACAAGCGGTTTATGCGATAATCGGCGGCAGCCACCCCAACCGAGGATGCATCATGTCTGCCACCGCCACCCTGTTGCAACAATTGGGCTGCCGCCTGCCGCTGATTCAGGCGCCGATGGCCGGCGTTCAGGGCAGCCGGCTGGCCATCGCGGTGTGCCGTGCCGGCGGTCTGGGCTCGTTGCCGGCCGCCATGCTCAGCCCCGAGCAGTTGGCCGATGAAATCCGTGCCGTACGCGCCCACACCGATGCGCCGTTCAATGTCAATTTCTTTGCCCACCGCCAACCGGAATTGTCGGCCGCCGTCCAGCGCGACTGGCAGCAAGCGCTGGCGCCGTTTTACCGCCAGCTGGGCCTAGATCCCGCCGCCCCGCCGGCCGGCAATGCCCGCCAGCCTTTTGGCGAGGCGCAAGCCGAGGTGGTGGCCGCGCTCAAACCGCCGGTGGTCAGTTTTCATTTCGGCCTGCCATCGGCACCCTTGCTGCAACAGGTCAAACACAATGGTGCGGTGGTGATGGCCAGTGCCACCACCGTGGCCGAAGCGCGCTGGCTGGCACAACACGGTGCCGACATCATCATTGCCCAGGGGCTGGAAGCCGGCGGGCACCGCGGCTGGTTCCTGAATCACGATGTCACCACCCAGCTGGGCACCTTCAGCCTGCTGCCCCAAATCTGCGCCGCCGTCTCGTTGCCGGTGGTGGCCGCCGGCGGCATTGCCGATGCCGCCACGGCCCGGGCCGCCCGGGTTTTGGGTGCGGCCGGCATCCAAGTGGGAACGGCCCTGCTGCTGGCCGACGAAGCCGACACCAGCACCCTGCACCGCACCGCGCTGCAAAGTCCGCGCGCCGAACACACCGCACTCACCAATGTGTTCAGCGGCGGCTGCGCCCGCGGCATTGTCAATCACTTCATCACCACCGCCGGCCCCATTCATCCGTCCGCACCGCCTTTCCCGCTGGCCCAGGCGGCGGTGGCACCGTTGAAGGCGGCGGCCGAAGCACAGGGTTCGGACGATTTTTCTTCGTTGTGGGCCGGTCAGAACGCCCCGCTGGCACGCGCAGGTGCCGCGGCCGACATTGTCCGCCGGCTGGCCGCGGCATTTGCCGGCCAGCCGGCCTGAGGCCTTTGCCCAACCCCATCTACAACACATTTCTCCGTTGCGTGCTGCCCACTCGTTTGCCTAGGGTCTGTTGATAATTGACCCTAGCTTATTGATATTTCGGCACTCGTTGCGCTGCTGCACCTGGAACTGCATCCCCATCTGGAAATTTTGCCAAGGTCTCAGCCTGAGGGCAGCCGTGTTGGCGCTGCCGGGTAATTGGTATAAGATGCCCCATCTTTGCTTTTCCACACCCTGCAATGACCATCCAAGACATGCTTGCCACAGTTGATCTGGGCTCCAACAGCTTCCGGCTGCAAATCTGCCACCACCGCAACGGCCAGTTGACGGTGGTGGATTCGATTAAGGAAATGGTGCGCCTGGCCGCCGGGCTGGACGAACACAAAATGCTGGATGCCGAATCACAGCAGCGTGCCCTGGCCTGCCTGGCCCGCTTTGGCGAACGGCTGCGCGGCTTTGCCCCGCATCAGGTACGGGCGGTGGCCACCAATACCTTCCGTGTCGCCAAAAATATCGATGCCTTTGTGCCTCGGGCCGAAGCGGCGCTGGGTTTTCCGATCGACATCATCGCCGGCCGCGAAGAAGCGCGGCTGATCTACACCGGCGTGGTGCACACCCTGCCCACCGGCAACCGCAATATGCTGGTGGTGGACATTGGCGGCGGTTCCACCGAATTTGTCATCGGTCGCGACCTGCAGCCGGACATCACCGAAAGCCTGAATCTGGGTTGTGTCAGCTACAGCCTGCGCTTTTTTCCCAAAGGCAAGGTCAGTACCAAAAGCTGGGATGCGGCCGTCAATGCCGCCCGCAACGAAATCCAGCGCATTCGCAGTGCCCTGTTGCAGCACGGCTGGGATTTTGCGGTGGGCACCTCCGGTTCGGCCCGCGCCATCCGCGACATCATTGAAGCCGAACACCGTGGCGACGATTACATTACCTTGCCGCGCATGCGCGAGTTGGCGGTACGCATCATCGACGCCGGCAGTGCCCGCAAAGCCCGTCTGGAGGGCCTCAAACCCGACCGGGTGGACGTGTTTGCCGGCGGCCTGGCGGTCATGACCGCGGTGTTTGCCGAACTGAACATCAGCCGCATGCAGGTCACCGATGCCGCCCTGCGCGACGGGGTATTTTATGACATGATCGGCCGCCAGCTGGACGATGACATGCGCCACCACACGGTGGCCGATTTTCAGCAGCGCTACCATGTGGACCGCACTCAGGCCGAACGGGTGGCTCACTTGGCCGATGCCTGTCTGGCCAGCTTGATGCGCCGGCAGGCTGCCACCGAACTGGCATACTGGCGGCCGTTTGTGCGCTGGGCAGCGGCCCTGCACGAAATTGGCCTGTCGATTGCCCACACCGGTTACCACAAACACGCCGCCTATATTCTGGAACAGGCAGACATGCCCGGTTTTTCGCGCAAGGAGCAGCATATTTTGGCCACCCTGGTGCTCGGCCACCGCGGCGACTTGCGCAAAATGACCGACCACATCCGGCAAGACGCCGAATGGCACGCCCTGCTGGCCCTCCGCCTGGCGGCCCTGTTTTACCGGGCACGTCAGCCGCTGCAACTGCCGCCGCACGCCGCACTGGATGATGATGCCCGGCAACGGCGCACCATCCTCACCCTGGATGCCCAATGGCTGGCCGACAATCCGCTGACCGCCAGCGCGCTGGATCAGGAAATGGCACAATGGCAACGCATCGGCCGCCCCTTGCAGCTGCGTGCCTGAATCCAGGCTGCCTGAAACCCGTTTGCGCCCGCCGACACAGGAAACCACTATGTCCCGTCCCCACCACCCAAACGACCAACACCAGCATGAACTGTCAATGAGCGTCCTGATGACGCCGGACATGGCCAATTTCAGCGGCAATGTTCATGGCGGCGATTTGCTCAAGCTCCTGGATCAGGTGGCCTATGCCTGTGCCAGCCGCTATTGCGGCGAGTATGTGGTCACCTTGTCGGTGGATCAGGTGACGTTCAAGGAACCGATTCATGTCGGCGAGCTGGTGACCCTATTGGCCAGTGTCAACCATGTCGGCCGCACCTCCATGGAAATCGGCATCCGCGTGGAGGCGCAAAACATCCAGCGGCGCAGCGTGCGCCACACCAACAGCTGTTATTTCACCATGGTGGCGGTAGACCAGCACGGCAAACCGGTACCGGTACCGCCGCTGGAGCTGCGCAACGACGAACAGCGCTGCCGCTTTGCCGCCGCCGAAGCACGCAAGGCACAGCGGCTGGCCGCCAACCAGCGGCCGCCCTGCCCGCCGGCGGCCTGAACGATCCTACTTCCCTTACCCTGCAAGGAAAACCGATACATGTTTACCGGCATCGTCCAAGGACTGGGCGAAATCACCGCCATCCGCGACCAGGAACAATTTCGCAGCATCCGCGTGCGGCTGCCTGAAGGCTGTCGCGACCACCTGAGTATCGGCGCCTCGGTGGCCCACAACGGCTGTTGCCTGACCATCACCGCCATCGATGGCGCCGAAGCCTCATTCGACCTGATTGGCGAAACCCTGGCCAAAACCAATCTGGGTGCCCTCCGGGTGGGGGATGCGGTCAACATTGAGCGCGCCGCCCGTTTTGGCGATGAAATCGGCGGTCATGTGATGAGCGGCCACATCATGGCCACCACACCGATTACCCGTATCGAACAGAGTGCCCACAACCGCACCCTGTGGTTGGCGCTGCCCGAGGCACTGCGCCCCTATATCCTGAGCAAAGGCTTTGTCGGTCTTGACGGTTGCAGCCTGACCATTGGCGAAGTGCACGATCACCAATTTGCCGTCCACCTGATTCCGGAAACCTTGCAACGCACCCTGTTCGGCCGCCGCCAGACTGGTGATGTGGTCAATGTCGAAATCGATGCCCAAACTCAGGCAGTGGTGGACACCGTCCAGCGGGTGCTGGCCGATCGCGGTCTGACCGGTTGAGACATGGATTACCGGCATTTGCTGGGGCCGCAGATGCCCCAACGTCGCAACCCGCTGACCGCCCGCATGGGCAGCGCACTGCTCCGTCTGATGGGCTGGCAGATTGTCGGCCGGCTGCCGGATGTGCCGAAAATCCTGGTGGTGGCCGCACCGCACACCAGCAACCTTGACGGGCTGGTGGCGCTGCCCTCAGTTCTGGCCCTGGATTTGCGCATCAGCCTGATGGCCAAACACAGCCTGTTTCGCTGGCCCTGGCGCGGCCTGCTCCACTGGCTCGGCCTGGTACCGGTGGACCGCGCAACCCCCGGCGGTACAGTGGGCAGCGCCATCGAACGCTTTCGTGCCCAGCCGCAACTGTGGCTGGGCATCGCCCCCGAAGGCACACGTCACAGCGCACCGGCCTGGAAAAGCGGCTTTCACCGCATTGCCACTGCCGCCCATGTGCCGATTTTGCCGGTGGCTTGGGACTATGCCCGCCGCCAGATTGTACTGGGCGAGCCGTTTCTGCCTTCAGGCAGCCTGGAAAACGATTTGGCCCGGCTCTACGCGTTTTACCGCGACAAACAGCCACGACACCGGCAACGGCTGTCGCTACCGTTGCGCCGGCCGCCCCATGCGCATCTTCCCTAAACCCCAATGTGCCATCTGGCCGCCGCCCGCATGGCAAAGCGGCATTTTGATACCTGCGTGACCATCACAATTGAAACATCAACAAATTCAATCCATAACCTACTTCACACCACCCGCCGCAAACACAACTGCACCTTTGGGCAAAGAGCAACGGCAATCAACGCCATAGCCGTTTTGAGCCGGATTCACTATAATGCCCGCCGTTGCCGGTTAGCCGCGTTGCCCGCCGTGCGTTTTTCATCTGCCGCCCCATCCGATTATGAGCACCACAGCCACCATCCCCGAAATCCTGGCCGACATCAAAGCCGGCAAAATGGTCATCCTCACCGATGCCGAAGACCGTGAAAACGAAGGCGACCTGCTGATGGCCGCCCAATTTGTCACCCCCGAGGCGATCAACTTCATGATCAAGCACGCCCGTGGTTTGGTGTGCCTGCCAATGAACGACGAAATGGTCGACCGCCTCGGCCTGCCGATGATGACCCAGAAAAACGGCGCCCAATACGGTACCAATTTCACTGTTTCGATTGAGGCGGCACAAGGCATTTCCACCGGTATTTCCGCTGCCGACCGCGCCCTGACCATCCAGACTGCGGTTTCGCCGCAGGCGCGTGCCGAAGACATTGTCCAGCCCGGCCATATTTTTCCGTTGCGGGCGCAAAAAGGCGGCGTGCTGGTGCGTGCCGGCCACACCGAAGCCGGTGTCGATTTGGCCCAAATGTGCGGCTTGATTCCGGCGGCGGTGATTTGCGAAATCATCAATGATGACGGCACCATGGCACGCATGCCCGAACTGATCGCCTTTGCCCGGCAGCACGGTCTGAAAATCGGCACCATTGCCGATCTGATCGAATACCGCAGCCGCACCGAAAGCCTGCTCGAAGAAATGGGCGACAGCCCGATCCACACACCGTGGGGCGACTTCCGCCAGCATGTGTATGTTGACAAACTCTCCGGCGAAACCCATCTGGCCCTGGTCAAAGGCCGGCCCGAAGCCGAGCGCGAAACCCTGGTGCGGGTGCACGAACCGTTTAGCGTGATGGACTTCCTCACCCCCGACCAGCGCCACACCTGGCCGCTGCCCGAAGCACTGGCCCGCATCCAGCAGGCCGACGCCGGCGTCATCATCTTACTGCACCGTACCGAAAGCGGTGCCACCCTGCTGGACCGAACCTTGCCCAAGGGTGTCGGCCAGGCACACAAATGGGACAGCAAAACCTATGGCATCGGCGCTCAAATCCTGGCCGGACTGGGGGTAAAAAAAATGCGGGTGATGGGCAAACCGTCCTCGTTTACCGGCCTTACCGGCTTCGGACTAGAGGTAATGGGCTTCGAAGAATGCGGCCCTGCCACCGATGGCTGAGAAAAACGCCAAATACTGCCCACCACCGGCCAAACCAACGTCCAAAAAGGCTGCCTGAAATCATGGAAATGGCTTTCAGGTAGCCTTGAACCAACAAGCCGGAGTACAATAACGGGCTGTCAACACCCCTCTTTACTGCAAGGATATTGCCATGTTCCAACATGTCGAATTTTACCCCGGCGACCCGATTCTGGGCCTGATGGACAAGTTTGCCCAAGACCCCCGCAGCGACATCAAAGTCAATCTCGGCGTGGGCGTCTACTACGATGAAGACGGCCGCCTGCCGGTGCTCGAATGCGTGAAAACCGCCGAAGCGGCGATTGCCAATCCGCCGCGTCCGCGCGGCTACCTGCCGATGGAAGGTTTGGCCGGCTACCGCAGCGCCTGCCAGAAACTGCTGTTCGGTATCGACAGCGAAGCGGTCAAAGCCGGCCGGGTGGCCACCATCGAAGCGCTGGGCGGTTCCGGTGCGCTGAAAGTGGGTGCCGACTTTATCCACCGCTGGTTTCCCGAAGCCAAGTGCTATGTCAGCGATCCGACCTGGGGCAACCACATCAGCATTTTCGAAGGCGCCGGCTTCAAAGTGGGCAAATATCCGTATTACGATCCGGCCACCATCGGCGTGAAATTCGACGAGCTGAAAGCCTTCTTCAACACCCTGAACGAAAACGACGTGGTGTTGCTGCACCCCTGCTGCCACAACCCCACCGGCGTGGACCTGGCACCGGCGCAATGGGACGAAGTGTTGCAGATTGTGAAAGACAAAAAGCTGATTCCGTTTATGGACATCGCCTACCAGGGCTTCGGCGGCGATATGGACAGCGATGTTTATGCCATCCGCAAAGCGGTCGAACTGGGTCTGCCGGTGTTCGTGAGCAATTCGTTCTCCAAAAATCTGTCGCTCTACGGCGAGCGCGTGGGCGGTTTGTCGGTGGTGTGCCCGAATGCCGAAGAAGCCAAACTGGTGCTCGGCCAATTGAAATTCACCGTACGCCGCATCTATTCCAGCCCTGCCGCCCACGGCGCCTATGTGGTGGACAGCGTGATGAACGATGAAACCCTGTTCAAACAGTGGGTCGGCGAAGTTTACGAAATGCGCGACCGCATCCGCGCCATGCGCCAGAAACTGCAGGACGTGCTGACCGCCAAAGTGCCGGGCCGCGATTTCAGCTATTTCACCAAACAACAGGGCATGTTCAGCTTTACCGGCCTCACCCCCGAACAGGTGGCGCGCCTGCAAAGCGAATTTGCGGTGTACATGGTGGAAAACGGCCGCATGTGCGTGGCCGGCTTGAACAGCAAAAACATCGACTATGTGGCCAATGCGATGGCCGCTGTGCTGCAATAATGGCCGGACGGCCGTTTCCCAGCGGCCGGATGGATTACGACAGGCTGCCTGAACGTTTTCAGGCAGCCTGTTTTATTGCATGGCCGACCAAGCCGGCACGATTCCGCGTTGTTTCGCATATAATGGAAACCTTGCCACATTGGGGAGCCCATATCATGACCGGACTGATCCGCTACGCTGCCGTTCTGCTGATGCTACCGGCCACCGTTTATGCCGATGCTGCGGCCGATGCCGCCGACCCAATGGCACTGATCCCGTCAGGCTGGAAAGTGGTGACTCGTGCCGAAGGAGATTTGAACCGCGACGGCCGGCCGGATGCAGCCATCGTGATCCAACAGCAAGACCCGGCCAACATCGTCCGCAACGAAAACTTGGGCAGTTCCGAGCTCGATACCAATCCGCGCCAGCTGTGGGTGTTGCTGAACCAGCCGCAGGGCTGGCAGGTGGCGGCGGTCAGCCGCGACTGGCTGCCGCCGGCCGGCGATATCGAAGCGCCCTGCCTGCTCGATCCGCTGGCAGACGGCGGCATCGATATCCGGCAAGGACGCCTGCAGGTCACCCTGAACTATTGGTACAGCTGCGGCAGCTGGGGCGTTAACCGCCATACCTACACTTTCCGTCAGGAAGGCCAACGCTTCCGCCTGATCGGTCTGGATCGGCAATCCCATATGCGCAACAGCGGCGAAATGTCCTCGGTCAGCACCAACTACCTCACCGGCCGTGAGAAACTGACCGATGGCGACAATGTGTTTGAAACGGATCCGCGCACAATCCGCACGCACTGGCGCAAGCTGCAAGGCAACCGCCACTGGTATCTGGACGGCACATTACCCAATCCCAATCAAGATATCGAATAATCGAATCCAGGCAGCCCGAACCGTTGAGGCTGCCTGAAAACGGTACACCGCTTTTCAGGCAGCCTCAATTTCTTGAATTCCCGGTGTCGGCCACACCCCCCAAAGCACATCCTTTACTGTGCCGGATTTGATGTTGCAAGCGGCAACCTCAGGCCAATATCCAGCTGTGGAGCCGTCTGCATGACCACGACTCGCAGGCGCCAGCAACCGGTATTTGACCCGCTTCCCAACCCATTCATGCCGCAGTTTCCGATATCAACCCGCCTTACCAGCCACAATAGCGGTAGCCGCGGCAGGCAAACGGCCACGGGCCCCACCAGTCATCGTATTCGCGGCGGCGCAATGCCTGGTCGGCCGCCTGCAAACGCACTTGATTCAGGTGGTTTTCCCACGCCAGTTGGTAGCAACGCTGGAACACGGGATTGCCCACCGTTTGGCGGTATGCTTCCGCTTCGGCCGCATTCTGCGCGGCATCGGTCTGCATTTGCGCCTGCATCAAACGGGCTGCGGCCGGGTCACACTGTGCAGCCAGCGATACTGCCAACTGTTGTTGCGCCCGCCATTCCGCCGCCTGTTGCGCGGCCCGCTGCTCAGGGGTCAGCGCACAAGCGGTCAGGCCCAACATGATGCCGCAGCAACACACTGTATTTTTGACATTCATCATCCGTTCTCCTGGTTTTCAGGCAGCCTATGGTTGCACCAGCCGGTGATACTGTCCGGTCTTCAAGGTCACGGTTTGCGCCATGTCATCGCGGCCGCACCAGCGGATGTGCAAGGTGGCTTGGGTGGTGCCGCTCTGCCCCAGTCCGAACAGCAGGCGGCGGTCGCTTTGCGCGGACAGGCCGTTGTTGGCGTAGATTTCGCGGTATTGCCGGCCGCCTTGCCCGTCTTCCAGCAGCACTTTGCTGGCCAGCGCGTCGCGGTTGCAGCTTATGCCGTTGCCGATGAGTTCCACACCCAGCCAGTTGCGCGCTTCGCTGTCGTTGCGATACAGGCTGGGCGCAGCGGTCATGTGGGTGACGAGGCTGTCGAGATCGCCGTCGTTGTCGAAGTCGGCGAGGATCATGCCGCGTGAGGTGCCTTGTTCGTGCCAGCCGGCGGCATCGGCCACGTCGATGAAGTAATCGCCGCGATTCCAATAGATGCGGTTGCGCTCGAAGCCGAACACGCAGCGCCCGCGCACGTCTGCCCAGCGGTCGGCATAGCCGTGCACGTCGGGATTGGTGAGGGCGATTTGCGCGTTCCAGTACCAGTAATCGGGACAGACGGCTTCCTGCTTGTCGTAGGCGTCGTCGGCCATGCCGTTGGCCTGCACCATGTCGAGGCGACCGTCGCGGTCGAGATCGCCGAAGGCGGCGCCCCAGCCGAAGCGTTTTTCATTGAGCGCGTTGCGCTTGGCGGCTTCATCGACAAACATGGCGGCATTCATGTCACCGCGCGCGCTGCGGTTCATCCACAGCAGGCTGCCTTCGGCCTGCAGCTTGTGGTGGACGTTGGAGACGTGAATATCGGGGCGGCCGTTGTTGTCGAGATCGCCAAAAGTGGCGTTCATGCCTTTGTAGGTGTCGCGGCCCATGCTGCCCGACAGCCGCCCGCGCACGGCCACGAAGCGCTTGCCGCCGTCGTTGAGATAGAGCTCGTCGGGGCCGAAGTCGTTGGCAAAATACACGTCCGGCCAACCGTCGTCGTTGAGATCGCCGGTGGCGGCGGCCATGGTCCAGCGCTTGCCGGCAAAGCCGGTGTCTTCACGAGCAAAGCGGCCAGCACCCAGATTGCGGTAAAACCAGTTGTCATCGGCATTGTCGGCGTTGTGCCAGGAACGGTGCATGACGTTGAACATGCGCCGGTCCCCGGCGTATTCGGGTGCGGGCAGTTTGAAGATGGAGTAGCGCGGCGGGGTGGCGTAGCCGGGCAGATGGGTTTGCATCACGTTGCCGACGATGATGTCCAGCCGCCCGTCCTGATCGCGATCAATCACATTGGTGGCCACGCTCACCTGATAGGCATTCACGCCCGCTTCCCGGCTCACATCGGCAAAACCGAGCGTGCCGCTTTCCGCGAGCAGATTGCGCAGCAGCACGCCTTCGCCAAAGCCGATGCCGAGCAATACATCCTGATCGCCGTCGTTGTCCATGTCGAAAAACGTGGCCGATGCCACCAGTCCGTGCTGTTCAGGCAGCCTGCGGTAGCGATCCAGCATGGGCAAGGCAAAGGCGGCAAAGCGGAAGCCGCCCTGATTGAGCAAGAGCTGTGCGCGCTCGCCCTCGCTTTTCAACGGCTGAGTCAGGAATACGTCCATCAGGCCGTCGCCGTTGACATCGGCCACCGCCGCCGCATCGCCCACCGACAACAGCCATTTCGCCACATGCTGCATGTGCGGATCAGTGCGCTGCCAGATGTCGCCCGGGGTGCCGGTGAGGCCGCTGTCGGCGGCAGGAATCGCCACCATGCGAAACGGCACTTGCGCATCACGGCCGAAATGGCGCGTGTACTGATACGCGCCCCACAACGGCACGCCGAGCAAGGCCACTACGAACAGCGCACGCACTTGGCCGCGCAAGGCCATGCGCCACGGCGTCTGCCAATCGCGTAAGAGCAGCCACAGCCAGCGTAGGGTGAAATAAGCAAACGCGGCATAAAACAGGGTGGAAAAAGTCTGGAACTTGTGCAGCAGCAAATCAACCACCACGATGAACGCCGCCATGCCCACCTGCCCCTTGCGCGAATCGGGCGAAGTGGGCGGATCGGTGATCATGAAAAAAGTGAACAGATAAAACGCCGGCGAAGAAAACGCGCCCAGAAACAGCGTTTGCGGCGGCAAATGATGCTGCATCACCCAAGCGCGCAAGCACAATCCCAGCGCGTACAACAGCAGAAAAGACACAATCAGCACGCTGCGGCGGATATTGAGCGCAAACAGCATCAGCGCGGCGGTGACGATGAAAAACGCCGTCACTCCCGAACCGCCCCATTGATAAGCCGGCGCCGGTGTCAGCATGCCGCCGCCCAAGGTCAGCGCCGCGATGACGCCGAACAGGCCGGGGTTATACACATGCCGCCCGTTGACCGTGCAGATGTATTTGGAAGCAATGGCGAAAAACGCCGGAATCGCCGCAAACCACAGCCCGTGCGCATAATTGACCAGAATCGACAGCCCCATGCTGGTAATCATCGCGCTCAAGGGAAACAGCAGCGTGCGCCGGCGCAACACAAAATGCAGCAGCATATCGAGCCCGACGCAGAGCACGAAAATAAAGGCCACCTGCAGCGGGCTGCGGTTAAAGCCCCACAGCGTCATGCCGCACAGCACAAAGGTGAACAGCAGGGCAAACACCTTCAGGCGCGGATCATGGCGGGAGGGCAAACGTTCAACGGCAAGCATGGCAGGCAATCTGGGCAAAGCGGAAACGGCGCATTATACGGAATCTGCGGCAAACCGCAGCAGCAGGCGGTACCGCCGGTGTCACAGGGCGGCGGCCTCCACATAGGGTATCCGCTCATCAAGCGGATACGGGCAAGGATCAAACGCCACGGTAAACAGCTGACCGCCGGCATTGATGCGGTAATACTCATGGAGCACCGGCAGCAACGGATCCCGCTCGTGCAGGGCACACGTCAGGTAATGACCGCGACCGCGGCAGGCGCGGTAGGCATGGCGCAGCAGCACGCGAAACACCGCCACATCGTCATCGGCCACCGCCAGCAGGGCCACATACAAATGCCGCAAGGCGGCACCTGCCGGCGGCAGTGGCTGCAACGGCGTGCAGCGGCACAAGGCATTGTACAGCGGTTTGAGCCAGCGCCAGTGACGCCGGTAACTTTCGACATGGATCTGGCGGAACGCATGCTGATCCCAAATGCCCAACGCCCCCACCAGCACACCGTCGCGCTCGGCCAACCAAAAGTCGTTGATCGACAAGCCGCGCAAGCGGCCGTTGTGCCAATCGTCTGCCGCATAATGCGGGGCAAACTGGCGGCGCGCATGTTCGCGGTTAATCCAGGCCAGTACCGCATCCGCCTCATCGGCACGCGCCCGGCGCACGGTCACACCCGGCAATTGCAGCGCCGGCTTGGGCAGACCAAGCAACAGCATCGGCGTGTGCACCCTGCCCTGCGACTGGTAAGGCGGCAAACCGGCGCGGCCGGCGGCCAGTACCCGCAACGCTGCCTGATTGTCCTGCAAAATCATGCTGGTGTAGAGCGGCAACGGATGGTCACGGTGACGCTGCCGCAAAAAATCGTAGGCCCGGCGCAGGCCAAAACCGTGACGGTAGGCCGGCGCCACCCGCAAATCGGCCAGATAGCCGATCTCGGTGCAGACACCGTTGACATAAGCCGGCAACGAAAATCGTCCGCCCAGGCCGGCCAACTCGCCGCTGCGCCGGTCCACCCCCTTGTACACTTCGGCCACCCGCCCCTGAATGGCGGCAGCGTGAAAATAACTCGGCTCGCGACGGAAGGTGACCGCAATATCGCCCTGCATCGGATTGTGTGCCAACAGGGCACGCAATGCGGCATCGTCATCGGCGGTGGCCAAAGCAAAATGCAGTGTGCTCATGGTCGGTCAAATCGTGTGGATGGTGCGGTCAGGCGGCAAGCCGTGATGGTGTCATGCCCGGGCCGCGGAAGCAAGACCGGCACCACCGGCAAAAACGGCGGCAACCGGTAGCGACCGGCACCGGAGCGCTGTCACAGCCACGGCGGTCTGTGCCATAATTCGGTTTGCCGCCCTGCCGCCTAGGGTCTGTTGACAATTGACCGGCGAAGCGGTTTTTTGAGGCAAAATCCGCGTATGCCAGGCAAAAAGCGCAGCAAGGTTGAACACCTTGCGAGCATTTTCAACGCCGCAGACGGGGATTTTTGACCAAAAATACCGCC